>JAAOZO010000033.1 GCA_011605715.1 Nitrososphaerota archaeon
AAACTTGTTTACAGAAGGTTAATGGATAAAGAAGCTTCTCCTGTAATTTTAATGATAGCTTCTTTGGGTTCTTGGATCTTTTTAAAATACTTAATATATTCTATCATAAGTGTTGTTTCAAAAGCAATTAAGAAAGACCTGTACTTTGCAGTACCAAATTTTAACTACACCTTTAACCTAAACTTTCTTGGCGTAAGCAACCCTGCATTTGCTTATTCCTTGGTATTGGGCCTTTCATTAGTCGTGTTTACGTTTCTTATATTTTACAAAACTAGCTTTGGAAAAGCCATGAGGGCTGTTGCTGATAATCCACAGCTGGCTCAAATTTCTGGAATTTCTGACGAGAGCGTAATGACGTTAACGTGGCTCCTCTCCGGAGGTTTAGCTGCTGTTAGTGGCGTTTTTTGGGCTATGTTTTCTTACGCTTCTCCTGAGTTTGCCGACTCTCTTGTACTGCAAGTCTTTGCAGCTTGCGTAATAGGGGGGATCAGCAGTATTTCTCTCACAATTTTTGGCGGATTCATAATAGCGGGTGCTGAGAACATTCTAATGACAATTTTGTACACCTTAGTAGGTCTTGACTTAAGCTTTAGGCCTTTCTTGTCCTTTTTAACTTTACTCATAGTAATCTTAGTGCGACCTCCTGCAGGAGCCGCAGGAGGTTTGCCATATAGGCTAAAACTTAGGAGGAGGGAAAGCAAATGGACATCATAGGCTTTCTTATATCATGGATTACTTTGTTCAGTATATACTCTATACTTTCTATAAGCTTGAACTTGGAGGCAGGATATACTGGAATTTCAAACTTTGGAAAAGCAGCTTTTTATGGAATAGGTGCTTTTATCGCTGCAGTGGTTTCTCTTCTAGCGTTCTTAACAGTAAGCGGACTTAGTTATCCTCTTTATTCGCTCGAAACAATTGTTGCCATGGGAACACTTTCAAAACAAAATCCTGTTTTAAATATAATTGTCTTTTTATTTACTCTTGCACTTGCTTTTGTTATCTCTGGCGTCGCCGGTTACCTTGTTTCATATCCTACACTGAGAGTTGGACCTGCTTTTTTAGGAATAACTGTCTTAAGCTTTGGCGAACTTCTAAGAATTTTTCTTAGAAATTTTCAACCTACTGGCGGTACTTACGGCCTAGCTGGAATACCTCATCCCTTTGCTTTTGTTCAAGATCCAACTGCTAGAGATTTAGCGTTCATGTTGATTGCGCTTACTCTACTAATTGCTATATATCTTTTCTCAGAAAGACTTGTGAATTCTCCATATGGTAGACTCATGAAGTCTGTAAGGGAAGACGAAGTCGCTTCCTTATGCTTGGGTAAAGATGTCCCAAAGATTAAAGCTCAAGTTCTCTTCATCGGTTCGGGAATGGCTGGCATAGCTGGTGCTTTGTTAGCATACTATATGGGCTCTATAAATCCAGATATCTTTGTTCCTAGTCTAACTTTCGAGGTTTGGGCTATGGTTATATTTGGAGGCTCAGCAAACAATAAAGGTGCGCTACTAGGGGCGGGTGTGATAACATTTCTTAATAGAGCTTCAGTTGTTTTAAATTTCATGTTTCAGAATTTACCTGTAGATGTAAATTACATAAGATGGATGCTAGTTGGTTTATTAATAGTTGCAACTTTACTGTTCAAACCAGAAGGGCTTATTCCTGAAGATACAAGGTCTTCCTTCGTGTGGAGTTTGTTTGGAGAACAAAAAACTGTAAGCTTTAAGGAGAGAACAGAAGAAGTTAGAAAAAGGGTAAAGCTTTACGTTAAGAAACTAATCAGCTGGTTTATGATGGGAGGTGAATAAAAACGAAAGAAATACTTAAGGTTGAAAATGTATCAAAACGGTTTGGAGGCGTCGTTGCGTTAGATAACGTTACATTGTCTGTTCGTGAGGGCTCCGTTACTGGTCTCATTGGCCCAAATGGAAGTGGAAAAACAACTTTGTTCAATGTAATCTCTGGTTTTTATCCACCTGATTCTGGAGAAGTGTACTTTATGGGAAACAAAATAACTGGATTAAACCCAAACGAAATTTACAACCTAGGCGTAATAAGAACGTTTCAAAACCCAAGGCTCTTCCCAAGGCTAACAGTTCTTGAAAATCTTTTAGTTGCTGCTGAGTCAAGAGGCGAAAGAGTCACTAGTTCTATTGCAAAAAGAAACTGGGTTGACGGCGAAGCAAAGCTTGTTAAAAAAGCCTATGAGATAGCAAAGAGTGTTGGTCTAGAAGGAGTTGAAAGAAACATTGCTTCTGACGTATCTGGTGCCCACATGAAGCTAATCGAGACTGCAAGAAGCTTGATGAATAGCCCAAAAGTACTTCTGGTAGATGAGCCTGCGGCGGGAATTTCTTATTCTGCTGCAAAAAACCTATTTAACTACTTAATTAAGCTTAAAGAAGATTATGGAATTACTTTGTTTATAATAGAGCACAGAATTGATATACTCATGGACTATGTTGATTATGTTTATGTGTTGCACCTCGGTAAACTCTTGTCCCAAGGAACACCTGAAGAAGTTCTTAGTGATAAAAAAGTAAGAGAAGCATACATTGGTGATTAACAATGTATGTGCTTGAAGTAAAAAACTTAACAGCAGGGTACGAAAAACTTAGGATCGTTAGAAACATAAACTTAGCACTAGAAAAGGGAGAAGTTCTTTCTATTCTGGGTCCAAATGGTGCTGGAAAGTCTACTCTGTTGAATGCAATATTTGGAATAGCACGAATTTTTGAAGGAAAAATAATTTTAAATAGTAAAGAAATAACTGGAAAGAAACCCTACGAAATAGCAAGGCTTGGAATCGGTTATACTCCCCAAATTCAGAACGTTTTTCCAAATCTTACCGTAGAAGAAAATCTAGAGCTTAGTGCTTTTAAAAGAAACGGGGTTGACGTTAAAAAGGAAATAGAATCTATCTTTAATTTGTTTCCGGAAATCGAGAGGAGACGGAAAAACCTTGCAAAGACTCTAAGTGGAGGTGAGAGACAAATGCTAGCTATGGCTAGAGCACTTATATCTAGACCTTCAGTTCTGCTTTTAGATGAGCCTACAGCAGGCCTGTCTCCTAAGGCAACGAGCGTCTTACTAAAAAAGGTTAAAGATATTATAGAGCTCAATGTTTCTGTAATTCTTGTAGAGCAAAATGTTACTAAAGCTTTAGAAACATCGAATCGCGTTGCTGTTCTTGTTGGTGGCGAATTTGTGTACCAAGGCAATGCAAACGAATTAACAAGAGAAGACATAGAAAAGATGTTCTTTGGAGAAAAAATTAAGCAGGAACTGTGAAAATCTTATTTGATTTATTCTACTTTAGGTGTCTTTTTATTTTGTTTCCACTTTTTGTCTTAAGTCCCTAAGCCTTCTTTCTATCTCATCCACTGAAAGTTCTTCTGATTCTATTTTGTCGTACTCTTCAACCATTTTCTTAAGTTCAACAAGCTCTAAGTCTAACCATCCTAAAAATGCTTCGACGTTGCTAGGTTCTGCCTTTTGATTAAAGTTTAAATTCTGACGAACGAATACTTTATCTTCGTGATCGAGGGAAAGAGTAGAAAGGGAAGTAATAACCTCTTGGCAAAGCTTTACCACTTCATTTACCTCCACGGTGGACATTCTTATTTTGGTTATGGACGTTTTAAAGTTCCACTACTTAAATTTAACTTCTGAATTTCTTCCATTAACCTATGCGATAGTTCAATGTAATTTAGTAAGCCTCCTACTCTTAAAACTAATAGCTTACCGTCTAAAAGCTCCAACATAAACGAAGGAAGGTATGGCTTTAAATTTCTCTCCAAGAGCCACTTTTCATCAACTACTTCTAGCTGTATCCCAAGTTGCATTGAAACTAATTTAGCTGCCATTGTTGAAGACGTTCTCGTAAGGTCATAGTATGAAGTTGCCAGAATAAACTTTTTTGGTGAACTCATAACTTTGTTTCTTCTACTCTCTTACTTTTAGGAACAAGCCTGCTGAAAATTTTTGATTTAAATATTATCATAAAAGCAAGAATAAGAATAACGACAGGTAGTCCAAAGAGAACTCCAAGAACTAAAGGTGAGAAGAAAAGAGTTATTTTTATGTTTCCACCCCCAACTATGTTTAAGTTTTCTTTGGAACCCCAATATGAAGCTGTTATGTTCGCGAATCCATGAGGTATTTGAAGGAGCAAGACCTCTCCTGTTGAATCAGAATGAAACTCCTTAGATGTTCCATTTTCTAGAACAACAAAAACGTCAGCTCCTACAATGGGCATTCCAAATACATCTACAACTTTTATCCTTATATCATTTACATCTGCTTCTAACTTATATGTAGTTACCTGCAATGTTGGTTTTATATCCATTGTAACGTTGTTGGAAAGTACATTCACTTTGTTAAAAGTTACGTTGAATATTGTTGCCTTTCCTATAGGTAACCAAGTGTAGCTTTCAGAACGTATTCCTTTTATCGTGTTGTTTTGTAGTTGAACATATGCAACTGCATCTATTATTTTCTTTTGGTCACTCTTATCCGTAATTACAAAGAAATATCTGCAATATGTGTTGTACTCTAAGGTAATTTCTGTATCTTTTGTCAGGTTGAACACGTATGGCTTATAGTTAACTACTCTCGAAGAAGTTTCATCTCTCCAATCTGCAAATTCGTATAAAATCGATGTGAAATTTAAAAAATTTTCAGTATCGAGAACAACTTTGCCGTAGGGTAACAAAAACACTGCTGTACCGTTTTCTATTTCTGAGCTGTTCATATTAGCTGTAACTTTTGTACCATCAATGCCGTTAATCTTAAGTATGATGTATTTAGGAGTAATAACTACACTTCTAACATTGTCAGAGAGCTCTTTTTCATATTCACAACCAACCAGCATAACTCTTGCAGTAATATTATAATCGGTGTTAGTTTCCGGTCTCCATCTGAATTCCACACTTCCAGAAAGTTTTGGTTCAACTATGCCGCTGTACACTGTATTGTTGTAAAACTTTCCATTTATGTATAGGCTAACATTTACTTGGCTTATGGCGGCTTCTCCGTTATTTATAAACCAAACTCTTATGCTTGCAGTTTGGTTAACTCTTAGATCTGAAGGAAAAACCTGAATTCCTCCTGGTGGAATCGAAATATCAACCTTACCCCAAAACGCATTACTTCTTAAAATCCCCCAACTTGCGGGGTTGCTTTCGTTGAACGAACTTGGAAAGCTAACGATGGTTATATTGTTGGTAAGCAACTTAAAAGAAAAAGCAAGAGAAGTGTTTTTACCACTTTCCACATCAAAGGTCTCTTTGAGAAATTTATATCCTAAGGCTATTTTTATAATCCAATTACTAGAGTTAGAAAACAGGTTGTACCTTAGCGAATCATTGCCTAAAACTGTAGGCTTGAATTCCTGGTAAAAAATATTTGGAGTCATTGTTCCATTTCTATAAAAGTCAAACTTGTAACTGTGTGAACTTACTAGTCTGTTGCTTAACATGCTAAGGTACATAGTAATTCTGTTGGCTGTACGTGAAGAAATAAGAAAGGCAAGATAAACATAGTTTTCTCCGTCCTCAGAAGCATAAAGCGTTAAGTTATTTAGCCTTAAAACAGGAGATGGATATTCTCCTGTTGAAATTACATTTGAACTCATAATTGGTGCTTTGTAATAGCCCACGTTTGCTATGTTATCTTCAGCTCTCAATGGCAGCGCGCTTATTGTCAGCATAAGTAACAATAATACCACAACTGCTTTCTTCATAGAACGCTCTTCTATTGAGATTCGACAGTTTAAAAATATTTTGTAATCTTTTTGTTAATAAATATTTATAACAAAATACTTTTTACATTCGCTCGAAGAATGCTGAAAGAAAGCCAGCGAAAACACTTTAGTCAAAGAAAAATAATAAAAGACAACAACTTAACTTAAGATAGACATTTGTCGAATACATTTTCATAAAAACGGTTGCAATACGAAGTTTTGTTTTCTTTCTAGCAAAAGGAGAGAAAATTGCCTCCTGTGTTAAGGGCCCTCTAAAGACTTATATATTTGAGTAGTACAACAACTTTTTGTGAAAAATAAGTTGGCTGAGAAGTCGAAAACAAAGTTTGTTTCAGAGAAAGCGTTCAAAAAAGAAATAGAAAAAATAAATAAAAAGCTGGACAACTTAGTTGTCTTAGTTAAGTCTTTGAAAAAGGAAACGGATACCCTCCCCAAAGTAGTTCAAAGCATTTCTGAAGTTAAGCAAGAAATTTCTGAAAATAACAAACGACTGTTGAGCGAGCTCAAGTCTAGAGAAAAAGTTGCTAAGAAACCAAGAAAACTTTCTGAGATGAATATATTTGTAAGAGATCAGATAAAAGCTGGTAAGACCTTTGCTGAAGCTATAAAAGCCTGGAAGGAATACAAGGCATCGAAGAGTACTGCTAAGCCAACAGAGGAAACTAAACCTCCAGAGACTCCAAGTCAATAGGCTTCTTTTTTAATTATTTTTTATTTTTTTAACTTTACGAAGCAAAAATTTATTTTTCCTTTTAGTGGAACTCAGTGTAGGCATAGCAATGAAGGAAGTAGCTCTTGTTTGGATTGATAAAAATAAAGACAAAATTGTAGAAATAAGCGACAAAATTTGGGAATATGCAGAACTTGGTTTAAAAGAATTTAAATCTTCAAAACTTCTTTCTGATGAACTTGAGAAGAATGGTTTCATGGTTCAAAGGGGCATCGCGGGCATGCCCACTGCTTTTATAGCGAGCTGGGGACAAGGAAAGCCAATAATAGGTATAATGGGAGAATATGATGCATTACCTGGTCTTTCTCAGAAGAAGGTTCCATGGAAAGAACCTCTAGTTCAGGGCGCTCCAGGACATGGTTGTGGTCATAATATACATGGAACTTCAGGAATGGCAGCAGCAATTGCTGTAAAAGAAGTTCTTACGCGGTATAGTCTGAAGGGAACTGTAAAATTCTTTGGATGCCCCGCTGAAGAAAACTTTGGTGGCAAGGTTTACATGGTTAGAGATGGGTACTTTGATGACGTAGACGTAGTTGTAAGTCATCACCCTGGAACTATGAATGCCGCTACATTAAAAAGTACTCTTGCAATAAATTCTGTTAAGTTTCATTTTTACGGAAAAGCTACTCATGCAAGTGCTTCTCCAGAAGAAGGCAGAAGCGCCCTAGATGCTGTTGAATTGATGAACGTTGGAGTTAATTATCTAAGAGAGCATGTAAGTCAAGATGCAAGAATTCATTATGTTATAGAAAAAGGTGGTGCACAACCAAATATTGTTCCAGATTACGCTAGAAGTTGGTACTACATAAGAGCTCCAGAAAGAGAAGAAGTTGAATTTATTTATAACTGGGTTACAGATATAGCTAAGGGCGCTACTTTGATGACAAGAACAACTCTTGAAGTAGAATTTTTAGAAGGCATGTATAATGTTATTCCAAACAGAACAGTATCAGAACTTATTGTTGAGAGTATGCGTGAGGTTGGTTTACCAAAGTATTCCGAGGACGATTTAAAGTTTGCTCAAGAAATAGCGAAAACAATTTCTATTGAAGCAAAGATTCAAACGTTAAAGAAATCTGGCCGTCCGAACTGGGAGAGCCTTGTTGATAAGTTGATGGACGATGCAGTTCCAGATCCATGGGGAGAAGGGATGTTGGAACATGCTTCTACAGATGTTGCAGATGTAAGCTGGAAGGTTCCTACTGTAGAGTTTAGTACTGCAACCTGGGTTTTAGGTACTCCTGGTCATTCATGGCAAAGCACTGCGCAATCTGCTTCTGAGTTGGGACATAAGTCGCTTATATTTGCTGCAAAAGTCATGGCTAACACTATACTTGATCTAATTGCTAATCCTGAGCTTATAGCGAAAGCGAAAGAAGAGCATCAGAGAAGACTAGGAAACAGAAAATATAAGTCTCCTTTACCAATTGATAAAAAACCACCATTAGATGAATGGGAAAAGTAACTTTCCTACAATAAAGTTAATTTCCTTAAGGTAGTATACTTCAGAAGTTCTCCTCAATATTCTCGAAGATTTTGCATTAACAAGAAGGCTCGCGGTTTATTCTTTGTAAAATAGTACCAAAGTTTAGTGAGTCGCTTAAAGAAGTAATTAACGTAGGCTATCTTTCATAAAACCAAAAAACTAACTCATGGATTCTTAACTGTAAAACGTTCTCTTAGACTTATGCAGTTAAGCGAAGGATTGAAGAGTTTAGAAGTCGTCTCCTAACTTTAGCTAGGAGAACGCAAACAGAGCAAAACCAAATTTTTTCCTTTCTTCTTTACTCAAAAGGCTTTTTATTCTTTGTTTCTCTAGAAAAATTTAGTTTTTTGCTTACTTCTTATTTCTTCATATTTTCTATTTTTTCAGCAAATTGAGTTCTTTTTTGCGCTATTTTTTGAGCAACGATAGACGAGTCTTACTACTTCTTGATACTTTACCGAGAAATAAGCTTCAAAATTTTTAAGAAAGTTACACGTTCTTGCAACAGCAATAAAAAAGTAAATTAATAAAGTCCTTTTTGCATTTATGTGTATTAGTTTGACTTCTAGGAAGGTAATTAAGAGAGATGGAAGAGTCGTAGACTTTGATAAAACTAGAATTGAGAAAGCCATAACTAAAGCGATGAAAAGCGTAAATAAATATGATAAGGAAGCTCTTGAACGTGCACTTGCTAACGTATTAAATTTTGTAGAAACAATTTACCAAACTGGAAAAACTCCAACTGTAGAACAGATTCAGGATATTGTTGAACTTTCGTTGATGAAGGAAGGACTTTTTGACGTTGCTAAGTCTTACATACTTTACAGAAAAGAAAGAGAAAGCATTAGGGAAGAAAAGAAAGGTATTTTAAAAAAGGATGCGCTAGATGAAGTTGATAAAAATTTTTCTACGAATTCGCTTAGATTAATGGCAAGTCGTTACTTGCTTAAAAACGAAAAAGGAGAGCTCATCGAAACTCCAAAGCAAATGTTCCAAAGAGTTTCTGCACTTGTTGTGATACCTGACATACTTTTTAGTGAAAAAGTTTTCAATCCAAAAGGTGGTGAGAGCATAAAGCCAGAAAGTTCTTCTTGGTCTCCCAAAGAATGGAGTGGTAAAGTGGGGCTAAAAAGAGAGGACGGAACTTATGCATTTCTTTGGAATGAACATCATTTAGAACGCATGAAAGCGCTCTATGACGAGTTAAATCATCAGGGGAAAGCTAAAATAAGTTGGGATGAATTCTTCTCCTCTTTACTTAAAGGAGAATTTGATTCCTTTGTCACAAATTTCGATGAGTACTACAATCTCATGGTTCAGAAGAAATTTTTACCTAATTCTCCTACACTGTTCAATGCAGGGACTAGACTAGGTCAACTAAGTGCTTGTTTCGTTTTAGATATAGATGATGACATGGAATCTATAATGAGAACGGCTACCGAAGCCGCTATCATATTCAAATCTGGTGGTGGTGTTGGTGTAAATTATTCTAAGCTAAGGCCTGCAGGAGACATTGTGTCATCAACTTCTGGAGTAGCAAGTGGGCCCGTTTCGTTTATGAGGATAATCGACGTTATAACTGATGTTGTAAAGCAAGGAGGGCGAAGACGTGGTGCAAACATGGGAATTCTAAATATTAATCACCCTGATATTGAAAAATTCATAACTTGTAAGCTTGAAAGAGGAAAACTGGAGAATTTTAACATTTCAGTGCTCTTAACTGATGATTTTTGGGATGCGTTAAACAAAAACGGAAAAATTAAGCTAATAAATCCAAGGGATGGAAAGGTGTGGAATGAAGTTGAAGCAAGTAAACTTCTTGACTTAATAGCTACAACTGCATGGCGTACTGGGGATCCTGGTGTAGTAATGTTTGATAACATCAATAAACATAACGTATTGAAGTCTGCTCTTGGACCAATATATTCTACTAATCCATGCGGTGAAGAACCTTTATACCCTAATGAATCATGCAACCTTGGCTCAATTAACCTTTTAGCCTTTGTTGAAGAGTCTGAAGATGGAAAAACTTTCTTTAACTGGGAAGAGTATAAGAGAACGATTAAAACAGCTTTACGTTTCTTAGACAATGTTTTGGATGTTAACAAGTTTCCGTTAAAGGAAATAGAAGAAAGAACAAAAGAAACAAGGAAAGTTGGGTTAGGCCTTATGGGGTTAGCAGATATGTTGTTTTTGTTAGAGGTTCCATACAACTCTGAAGAAGGTTTTGAACTTATGGAAGCCTTAGGCGAACACTTAACTTACTTTGCAATGTGGGCGTCGACTGAACTTGCTAAAGAGAGAGGCAAGTTCCCACTTTACGATGTTTCTGGTTACGTTAAGGGCGAGATGCCAACAGAAGGTTATTACTCTTCTAAGAAGAGATTAGATTGGGAAGCTTTAAAAGAAAGGATAAAGCTGTACGGAATGAGAAATGCAGAAGTTACTACGATTGCACCAACTGGTTCAATATCTATGCTAGCAGATACTTCTTCTGGAATTGAACCCCTCTATGCTCTAGTATACGAAAAAAGAGTGTCTGTTGGAACTTTCTATTATGTAGACGAAGTATTTAAAAATAAGCTCAAGTCCATTGGAATGTACAATGAACGCCTTTTAAAAGAAATTAACGATCAGGGTGGTTCAATCCAGGATATTGAAGAAATACCAATTGAAGTAAGAAAAGTTTTTCAAACTGCATTAGATATTCCTTGGTGGGATCATGTAAGAGCTCAAGCTTGCTTTTCTAAATGGATAACTGCTGCTACAAGCAAAACTATAAACATGCCTTCTTGGGTAAAACCAGAAGACGTAAAAAATGCTTATATCTTTGCGCATGCTTTAGGTGTTAAGGGTGTTACAATATATAGAGATGGTTCTCTTCCCTCTCAGGTTCTAGTGGCCCCGAGCTCTAGAAAAGGAAGTTACTCAAACTTGGTTAGCAACAAAACACTAGATATTCTACGAAGTCTAGGAATAGAAGTGTCAACATCTAGCTTTCAGTTTGCTGGTTTAAGTTTGAAGAAACAAAGTGACCCTGTAAGAGAATTAGTAGATCTTCAGCAAGGCAAAGAGCAGAAGAACAACAACTCAGAAAAATGTCCTGTTTGCGGAAGTAGTAGAATCGTAGTTGAGGGTGGCTGTAAAACTTGTCTTGATTGTGGTTGGAGTTATTGCCCGGTGGCATAAAGAATGGGAAAAATATTTCTTTACACTGGTACTGGTCCAGGAAAGACTACCAACGCTATTGGTTTAGCTGTAAGAACTGCTGGACATGGCTTAAAAGCAGTAATAATTTTCTTCATGAAAGGAAGAAAAGACGTTGGAGAATATGCTATTCAGGAAAAATTAAAACCTTTTTACGAAGCATATTTGTTCGGAACCCCTGAATTCGTTGACCTAAGAAATCCGCGTCAAAAAGATAAAGAGCTAGCTAAGAGTGGACTTGACTTTGCTCGAGAAAAACTAAAGGAAAAACCGCACCTTTTAGTTTTGGATGAAATAAACCTTGCAGTCTCAGTTGGTTTGCTTGATGTTAACGAAGTTCTGAAGTTTCTAGACGAGGTGCCTGAAGAAACTGATGTGGTTTTAACTGGAAGGTATGCTCCGCCTGAGCTTATAAACAGAGCTGATATTGTTAATGTGATAACAGAAGTTAAATATCCCAAAGAACTTTACAGTAAAGTTGGAATTACCTACTAAGTAATTATGTTTTTAAGTCCCGCTTCTTTTGCAATCTTTAGTGACTCTTTCATTTCCTCTTGGGTTAGTCTCCTTCTTAGTTCTTCTCTTTCCCATGCTCTCCATGCTGGGTAGTACTGCCACATCAAATTTATTCTCGTATTTTCTCCTAAATTTTCTGATATCCACTCTACTATTGGCTTTAAGCAGCAATAGAGATGGCTGGGTAAAACTAAAATTCTTATTAGCAAGTCTCCCGATTCTTTTGCTTTCAAGTGATTTCTCTTTACTACAATTGTGTAATTTTTTATTCCAGAGATTTCATAAGCGCATTTATCATTTCCATACTTAAAATCTAATAAGTATAAGTCTACAACGCCATCCAACAGTAATGATTGCTCATAAGAGTAGTAGGCATTTGAATTCCAAACTACTGGTATGTTCTCTTTTAGCTTAGAAAAAACTCTTAGCCAAGAGTACAAGTACTGATCTGGATTTCCTCCCACGCAGTTAAGATTCCTAGAGCCATTTCTTCTTGCTTGATCGACGTTATCTGCTACTTTTTCCGGGCTCATTTCTTCTCCCTTTTCAAGCCACTGTGAAATTGAGTAGTTTTGGCAATGTAAACACTTGAATGAGCAACCTAAGGTAAAAACTGTAAAACTTGGTACTAACTCTGCCTCTTCTCCATAATGATCGAACATAGACGAAACTACAAGCTCTTTTCCAGCCTTACAAATACCTCGCTGACCAGCCATTCTATTTACCCTACACCTGTGTTCGCAAAGTATGCATGATTCCATGAGCTTTTCTGCTATTTCTATTTTCAAGTCGAGCAAACTTGGTGATCTCTCCTTTAGTTTTGTTAGAGATGCTATTTCTTCTACTTCCTTAAACTCTCTCATTTTTTCTTCATGAAGTTTCCAAAGCTCTTCTAAGTTTAGTCCTTTAATCTTTTCAACTTCTATTGTTCTAGATACCATAAACTTAGCAGGCTTTTTGTTTTCCATTACACTAAAATAATGGCTAAGGGAAGCTCTTGCTTTTGTATCGTAAAGAACTTTCACAGCATCAGGCCTAATTACCTTCCACAACGTAAGTTTTGCTATTCTTCAATAGCATCCCGTAGTTAAATTTTTGTTTTCTTGGCCAGAATGAACCTTCTTTCTCATGCATTTTTCTAGTTTTCTTCTAAGAAATTCTTAAATAATTGGGCATTCTCCTTTTAACTTAGAAAAGGTTTTAATAAGTATGAAAGAAGCGTACCTTTACGATAGACTAGAAAATAAGGTAGTTAGATGTAACGCTTGTTTTAGGAGGTGTGTAATTTCTGAAGGTAAGCTTGGTTTCTGCATGGTAAAGAAAAATATCGATGGAAAACTCTACAGCTTAGTTTATGGAAAGCTAGTAGCTGAGAACTTAGACCCAATTGAAAAGAAGCCTTTGTTTCATTTCTGGCCCGGAAGCACAGCTTATTCAATAGCAACTGTAGGCTGTAATTATCGATGCCAATTCTGTTGTAACTGGGATATTTCTCAAGAGCGTGAAATCATTGGAAGCAATAGAACTCCAGAAGAAGTTGTTGATCAAGCTAGAAAGCATAAAGCTGTAGCAATAAGTTATACTTACACTGAGCCAACAATAAACTTAGAATTTGC
>JAAOZO010000104.1 GCA_011605715.1 Nitrososphaerota archaeon
CCCCACAAGTGCATTTCTGGTGGAGAAAACCTTTCACTTTGACCAACAACTTTATCAGAAAGATATGGCGAAGAAGGAACGTATGGCCTATAAGGATCTAATTGCTTACATACTGACGGCAAAACTTTTCTTGTTAGTACGTTGTCTGAAGGTCGAAGATTCTCTGAAATGTATGCATAATCGCACTCATTGTTACCACACCAAAGGATTAAGCTTGGATGATTTCGCAACCTTTTTATGACCTTCTTTGCCTCTTCAGATATTTCCTTCTGAAATTCTTCATCTTGAGGATACCTTGCGCATGCCATTGCAAAGTCTTGCCAAACTGTAATTCCATGTTCATCGCAGAAATTAAAGAACTCATCGGGTTCATAAACTCCCCCTCCCCAGCATCGAATTATGTTACAACCTAAGTCATCAAACAGTTTTAAGACAGGTAAGAGTCTTTCTTTATCTCTTGAATGAAAAGCATCTAATGGTACCCCGTTTGAACCTCTTAACCTTAAAGGAACACCGTTTATTATAAATCTAAAGGTTCCGTCCTCTTCAGCAGTTTCTGTTCTTTCAAGATGGACTGTTCTAACGCCAATGTTGTTTATCTTTACATCTAAGACTTCTCCATCGTAAATAAGTTCGCATCTTACTTTGTAGAGATGAGGCTCTCCATAACCTTTTGGCCACCATAAAATAGGGTTTTGCAGGTTTATTCTTACATGTCCCGCTATAAATTCGATCGGAAATTCAAAAACTTGCTCGTTTCCATTTTTATCAACAAATGTAAACTTTAACTTAAATTCTTCGAAGAAAACCATGTTTGTTCTAATCTTAAAGAAGACGTCAAGGACGGCTAGGTTCTTATCTACGCTTACTGTAGCATAGTAAAGCTCTTCTATTTCTGTGTCCTTCATAACTTTAAGTTCTACATCTTTCCATATTCCGCTTGAAACAATTCTAGGAGCTATGTCCCATCCAAAAGAATGCTGCGCTTTTCTAAGCCAAACTGCTTCTTCCCTTCCTTCCCAAGAAAGCACAGTTGCTTCATAACTTTTTTCTTTTGCCCAAAGTATTGGAGAGTCTATTCTTACTACAAGGATATTGCTTTCTTCCAAGAAGCTTGTTACATCAAAAGAATGCTCAACGAACATGTTTTGAGTTTTACCTACTAGCTTGTTGTTAAGCCAAATTGTTGCTACTGTGTCTATTCCATGAAATATAAGTTCACAATTTTTATTCAAAAACTCCTTTGGAAGAGTAAAGTCTTTTTCATACCACCATTGATAAAACTCATACTTCCTCAAATTTAAGTAGTTTTTTCCAAAGAAAGGATCTTCTATGATTCCTGCTTTAAGAAGGTCAAGGTAAGCATCACCAGGAACCATAGCATCTATACACTTAAACTTTCTTTTTGCTTCCTCTATACTCTGAACTGATTTTTGCGGGGGTCCAAAGTAAAGCTTCCACTTTCCGTTCAGACTTAACATAATAAAAGCACGATGTAACGAATTTATCAGTTTTTCGGTCTAAGTAAAAAACTTAGTTAGCCGCTACTAAAGGAAAAGACACTTTCTTAGAACAAGAATTAAAAATAAAAAGACATGAAATAAAACTTTTAGTATAATGGGTAGTGACAAGCGACAAAATGTCCTTTTCTTACTTCGACTAAAGGTGGTTCACTATTTTTACATGTTTCTTTTGCATACGGACACCTGTTACTAAATCTACATAATCCTTCTTTGTAAACGGGGGTAAGCTCACCTTTAATTTGCAAGTCACTTAGTTTTCTAGATCTTGTCGTTAAGATAGCATCCGTTAAGATCTTAGTATAAGGATGCAACGGATTATCGATTAACTCGTATGTTTCGCCGTATTCAACTATTTTTCCTAAATACATGATGTAAAGCTTATCCGTAAGATAGCTGGCAGCAGCTAAGTCATGTGTAATTAATAATATCGATAGCCCCATATTTACCTTTAAACTCTTCAAGACATTAAGAACTTCTAGTCTAAGAGAAGCATCTAACATTGAAGTTGGCTCATCCGCTACTAAGAACTTTGGATCTAAAGCTAAAGCTCTTGCAATAGATGCTCTTTGCAGTTGGCCTCCAGATAGTTGATGAGGGTACTTAAACAATATTTCTTCAGGTTGGTTAAACCCTACTTTTAGTAAAAGTTCTAACGCAATTTGATGCCTTTCTTCAAACGAACGGGCCATGTTATGAACAATTAGTGGCTCAGTCACATTTTCAAATATATTTAAGCGTGGGTCAAATGAAGTATAGGGATTTTGAAATATCATCTGAACACTTTTTCTGAAGCTTTTTAAGTTTCTTAGTTTTACTTTACCCGAATCATAAACATAACTTCCGTTGAATAAAATCTTACCAGAAGTTGGTTCTTCAAGCAACAGTAGTAACTTACCTAAGGTAGTTTTTCCACTGCCACTTTCTCCCGCGAGTCCTACAGCTTCGCCCTTTAGTATCTTTAAGTTTACACCGTCAACTGCTTTAACGTAATGCTTGTCTTTTCCAAGTATGCTTTGTTTGACTAGGTACCACTTCCTTAAATCTACTGTTTCTACTACTCTCTGGTTTACACTCATTTCAGGTCACTTATTGAATAAGAAACAAGAGACATAATGATCGTTATTTACTTTCAATAACGTCGGAGCTTCTGTTTTGCATTTCTCTGTAGCAAAGGGGCATCTTTGAACAAATGGACAACCAGAGTGATGAGTAAAATTCACGCCAACCGATTTGTGGGGCTTGTTAAAATTAGTTCTGCTATGAAGTTCATTTTGAGTTTTCTTACTTATCTCCATTTGAACCTCTAAAAGCATCCGAGTATAGGGATGTAGAGGGCTCTCTACAACTGAGTCAGAGGGGCCAATTTCAACAACTTTCCCACCATACATCACTACCGTTCTATGACTAGTGTTAGAAATTACAGAAATGTCATGACTTATAATCATCATGGAAAAACCTTTCGCACTTTGTAGATTTTTTAGTTCTTTAAGTATTTGATACTGTGTCACAACGTCTAATCCTGTCGTTGGTTCATCAGCTATTATTATCTCAGGATTACACAATAGAGAAGCGGCAATTAGTATGCGCTGGCGCATTCCACCTGAAAGCTGATGAGGAAACTTATCTAAGACATCTTCGCTAATGTTCGCAAGTCTAAGTTTTTCTTCCATAATGTTGATAACCTCTTTTTCATCTAGCTTAGGTTCATGGAGCAGCAGTATATCTCTTAGTTGGTCCCTTATTTTATGCACAGGGCTAAGAGAATTCATTGAGTTTTGAGGAATTATCGATATTTCTTTCCAACGTATCGAATTGAGTTCATCTTCAGATAAGTTAAGGAGGTTTTTTCCATTAAAAATAACTTCCCCACCTATAATTCTAGCATTCTTTGGAAGCGCTCGCATAATGGTTAATGCCAAAGTAGACTTTCCAGACCCAGATTCTCCAAGAATACCAAGGATTTCTTTAGGATACATAGAGAAAGAAACGTTAGACAAAGCTAAAATATTATTTTTCCCCAATTGATATTCAACAGAAATTTCGTTAAGTTCAAGTAAGTTCAAGCATACGCACCTCTTTCTTCAGTTTTGGGACTAAGAATGGTAACCAAGGCATCACCTATTAAGTTCAATGAAGCAACAGTTACCACTATTGCAATTCCAGGGAAAAATGCAATCCACCAGCTTGTAAATATGTAACTTGTCCCTGAGTATATCATTTTACCCCAGCTTACTACATTTGGGTCACCTAAACCTAAAAAGCTTAATCCTGCCTCCAACAGAATTGCAGAAGCTACCTGTAATATAGAGTTTGCAAAAATTGGCTGAATTGAATTGGGAATTAAATGTGCGAATAGTATTCGAAAAGTACTTGAGCCTATTACTTTTTGTGCGTATATAAACTCTCTTTCTTTTAGACTAAGAATTTGAGCTCGCACTATTCTTGCAGTAGAAGGCCAAGTTGTTAACCCAATCACCAGCATTACATAGTAAATACTACTTCCGTAAATCGCTACAATCAAGAGTATCAAGAAGAAAGCAGGTATCATAAGAAAAATATCTATTATTCTGCTTAGTAGCTCATCTAGTTTTCCTCCAACATATCCTGCTAATGAACCAAACAGTACACCAACTATAGACGAAACTAATGCTGCTCCAAATCCAACGCTTAGAGATGTTCTAGAGCCCCAAAGGACCCTACTAAAGATATCTCTGCCCATTTCATCAGTTCCAAACGGGTGAGAGAAGCTAGGAGGCAAAAAGCTTTGAAACTTAATAGAGTATGGATCACAAAGAGGCAAAAATGGAACGAATAAGGCGATAAAGATAACGACAAGAAACAAGTAAAACCCTATAAGACCTCCCTTATAATTCTTAAACCTATTCCACAAAAGTAAATACTTATAGAAAAAGTTGTTATCGGACTTTAGTTTAGATTTCATTTATACCTCACCCTTGGATCAAGCAAAGTATAGAGTATATCAACAAAGAAGTTCGCTAATGACACTGTAATTGAAGTTACGAGATAGATCCCCATTATTAGAGGGTAATCTCTACTGTAAACTGCACTTAAAAGTAGCCGTCCCATTCCAGGCCATCCAAAAACAACCTCTACTAAGGCTGCTCCTGAAAGAACATAGCCCAAATGAAGAGCAAAAACTGTAACTGGTGGAAGTAAAGAGTTCCTCAAAACATACTTTTTGAATATGCTAGAAGTACTCATGCCAGCCATTAAAAAAGTTGAAACATAATCCTCAGAGCTTTGTTCAACTATCGTATTTCTAGCGATTTTGTAGTAGATAGGAACTTGAATTGTTGCTAATGTTACAATGGGTAAAATGGAATGGTACGCAATATCAAGGATCAGAAAAACTCCGCTTCCAGTAGATCTTACATTAACCATCCCGGAAGTAGGAAAAATTCTTAAAGCTACACCAAATATACCTATTAGCATTAACCCTAACCAAAATGATGGAATTGAGTAAATAGTTAACATCATGTTTGAAACAAATAAGTCTACTTTTGAAAAAGCCTTTTGCGAAGTTTTTACTGCTAAGAGTAGTCCAACGAAGAATGCAATAATTGAGCTAGTTAAAGTTAGTAACAAGGTAACAGGAATTCGTTCAGCAATCAAAGTGGACACCGATTGAAGATATGTATAAGAATAACCCAGATTTCCTTGAAGTACGTTCAGTAAGTAACTTACAAGCCGCTCAGGGATAGGCTTGTTAAGACCCCATCGCTCTCTTACTGCTTCTATGTATTCCTTAGTGGCCAGTTCTCCCGCCATCAACGCAGCAGGATCTCCAGGAGCTAAGTTGATTATTAAAAAGTTAATAATTAATGCAAAAAAGACAGTAAGAAGAAGTTGTGCACTTCTTCTTAAGAGGTAGTCTTTCCACTCCATTTTTTCTTCGTGACCTTGTATGCAACGACAACACCTATGATAATCACTAGGACTATAACTATAGCAAGAGCATTATTCTTTAGGAAGACAATATATTCAGGCTCTATTGACTTTCCTTTTTCCCACCAAGTTAGTGCATAGCTGTTGTAATTAACTTTACCCGCTGATTCCCAAGGCAAGCCATGAAATTCAGTTTTCCAAATGTAGAATGCAACAAGGTCGACTAATGGTATGTAGGCTAGGTCATGCACAAAAATTTCCTGAGCTTTCCAGTAAAGTTTTTGTCTTGTACTAAAATCTGTTGTAACCGAAGCATTTTGTAAAAGATCATAGTACTCAACGTTAGAGTAATTTGCAAAATTAAGGTATGCTCCTAGAGCAAACCTTGATCTCATGTTATCGGGATCAGGACCTTGAAATCCATCACAAAGTGCGATATCGAAGTCTCTGTTCTTCACCACTTTTTGTTCCCACGCTCCAATTTCTAATCCTTCTAGAGTTACTTCTATTCCAATTTTCTTTAGTTGTTCCTTTAAAACTACCCCTATTGCTTCAGTTTCTGGACCCGTTGTAAAGTAAGTATACTTTATTGAAAGTTTTGTACCATTAGGTGTTTGTCTTATGCCATCAGGACCAAGCTTGTAACCAGCGTCATCAAGTAGCTTATTGGCTAGAGTAACGTTATAATTGGGTAGAGCTGCGTTAGAGTTAAAGGCCCACTTTATTGCAGAAGTATAACCTCCTCTAGCTGGAAAGCCATATCCAGACATAGCTTTTTCGATAACGTAAGAACGATTTATCGCATAAGCTATCGCCAATCTAAGCGTTCTATCGTTGAACGGATACCTTAAAAGGTTAAAGCCAATGTACCACTGGCTTGGAACTGCTCTAGATTTTACTATAACTCCAGAAGTTGAATTAAGCTTTGGAATTTCGGAAAAGGGAGGCCTTACCGCTAACACGTCGCCTTCTCCCGCTAAAAACGAGCTTAGCGCCGTATTTGCATCAGGAATTATCTTAAATACTAATTTATCAAGGTAGGGTTGTCCCTTGAAATAGTTTGGATTCGCCTCCAATGTGACATGGTCTCCTTTTACCCATTCAACAAACTTAAAAGGACCCGACCCAACTGGCTTCTGAAGCGCAGGATTTTTTGGATCTAACCAATCGGAATAGTTTGAGTACATGTGTTTTGGCATAACAAAAGTACCATACCATCCTAGAAATGAAAGGAAAGCTGCAAAAGGTTGTTTAAGAATGAACTTAACGGTGTAATTATCGATAACGTCTATGCTTTTTATGTTACTAGCTTTAATCCAAGAGTACGCAATTCCTTTACTCTTATTTATAGTTTCGAAGGTCCATTTAACATCCCAAGCAGTAACCGGAACTCCGTCGTGCCACGTTGCGTTTTTATAAAGGTAGAAAGTATAAGTTAGCCCATCAGAGGAGACATCCCATTTATAAGCTAAGTCGGGAATGATGTTATAGTCAATATCTAACGTAACAAGCTTGTTAAATAAGTTTTGAAATATTGGAAAACCCATGTCGTCAACTTGTGCGTCAGGGTTAAAACTTTTTGGGTCCCCAACTTGTATTACTACTAGCGTACCACCTAACTTTGGAGTTAGCCCTTGACTAACGACCAATGACGAAATAAGTGAGATAGTTAGCAGTAGTGCTATAACCGCTCCAACTATAGATGTTCGCATTCTAGCTACTCACCATTTTCTGGGCGTAAAAAAGTGAAATGTTATTTAAGAGTATTGTTACTTATGTAACATAAACGATTAATTAAGTTACAATAAGAACACGTATTAAAACGAAAGAATGTTTATATATTTTGTCTTCTTGAAAAGGGTTAGATGCTATGTCCAAACAATTGTCATTACAGATCAAAGGCGCAAAAGTGCTTACAATGGATCGTAATAATAGAGTTTTCAAGGGAAACATTATTATAAAAAATGGAAAAATAGAAGACGTAACGACGGCTGAAGTAAAAAACGATAACTTGAGCGATGTAATAGATGCTGAAGGTTTGGTTGCTGTACCTGGATTTATAGATGCACACACTCACATAGGAATTATCCCTCTTGAATGGGATGGAGGCGAACAAGCAGTTGAAAAGTCAGATCCAATTACACCACAACTAAAAGTAACAGATGCCTTAAACATGTTCGATTCAGCATACAAGGAAGCGATCGAAGGAGGAGTAACGACTGTGGCTATCAGTACAGGTGCGTATATGTCTTTTGGTAAAATTGTAGAAGCTATTACAATTGTTCCTGGTCAAGCAATTATAACTAAAACAAACGGCAATATACTTAACGAGGAATTTGGAATAAAAATAGCAGTCGGAGAACATCCTAAAAGATTCCTGGAAACTATGAAGCTTACACCTACAACTAGGATGGGAATGTTAGCGACAATTAGAACTTACTTGGAGAAAACAGAAAAATATCTAGAAAAAAACGAAGACGATAGACAAATAGATTTAAAGCTAGAAGCATTAGCGAAATTAATAAAAGGTGAAAGTTTTGCTTTAGTACACGCACATCTTTCTAGAGATATCGTTTCTATTGTTAGGCTTCTTTCTGAATACAACATTAAGAAGATAATCATAGTACATGGAACAGAGGCCTATGAAGTTGGAGAGTTCCTAAGGGAAGGGAACATACCCGTTATTCTTGGCCCAATCGTTTTCTCAAGGAGAGGTACAGAATTAAGAAAACTAACTTCTAAACTACCCTTACTTCTTTATAAGAACAAAGTAAAGTTTTGCTTGACTACAGACCATCCCACTATACCTGTTAGGTACTTACCATTGCTAGCAGCAGTAGCAGTTTCAGAAGGTCTTCCATATGAAGAAGCATTAAAAGCTATTACCATAAACGCAGCAGAAATACTAGGAATTTCCAATATAGTTGGAAGCATAGAGGTTGGAAAAGATGCAGACATTGTACTTATGGAGGGGGATCCACTAGATCCTGACTCAAAAGTAGTTTATACGATCATTGAAGGAAACATAGTATATAAGAGGTGACTATAATGAAAGCCATTATTGGAAAAGAGATAATAACGATGAACAAAAAAAGAGAAAAAATAAAAAATGGGATTATACTGATAGATGAAAATGGAAAGATTTCTTTTGTTGGCAAAAAAGAAGAAGTACAGATTCCAGATAATACCGAAATCCTTGAAGCACCGGAAAGCATAATAACACCCGGACTCGTGGATGCGCATAGTCACTTAGGAATAATTCCAGAAGAGTTGGACTGGGAGTATTCTGATGTGAATGATTATTATAGTCCGGTAACAGCTCATTTAAAAGCAATAGATGCAATTGATCCGTTTGACGAGGGTTTTAAGGAGGCCTTAGAGGGTGGAGTAACAACAGTTTATACCGGTCCTGGAAGCGCAAATGTAATAGGAGGCATTGGAACAATAATAAAAACTTACGGAAAAAGTCTAACGGAAATGGTTGTAGACCCAGAAGCTGCACTAAAGATGGCACTGGGTCCAAAAAGACAACAGGAGTATAAAAGTAAGACACCCTATCCGACTTCAAGAATGGGAACCGTAGCACTCCTTAGAACATGGTTGCTTAAAGCAAAAAGATATAGTGAGGGGAAGATGGATGGAGAAAAATTAGATAAAGAAGAAAGGATTATTTTGCAAGTTATAGCCAAAGTTTTAAGTGGAAAGATGATAGCAAAAATCCACCTTTCAACCTCACCTGATGAAATATTATCAATTCTTAGAATAATAGATGAATTTAAATTCTATGCTACTATAGACCATGTATTTGGCGGACAACTGCTGTTGGACGAAATATTAAAACGAAAAGTACCGGTAGTTTATGGGCCACCGATGCTTTCTAAAGTAGCAGCATACTTTAAGTATATGGCAGACGACGCACCTGTAATGATGTACAGGAAAGGAGTATCTGTGTCGCTTATGACGGATCATCCTGTTATTCCAGAGAAGCATCTGCGTTTATTGGCTGCGGTAACAGTAAAAAATGGATTAACGTTAGATGAGGCTTTAGAATTAGTTACCATTAACCCTGCCAAAGCACTAAGAATAGAAAAACAGGTTGAAAGCATAGAGGTTGGAAAAGATGCAGACATTGTAATTGCCTCAGGACATCCGATTAAGCCAAAAACAAGGATAGAGAAGGTACTAGTTATGGGAAAGCTGGCATATTCTAGTGAGTGAAAGGCTGCGGGTTTCGTTAGTGTACTTTATGACTTTATTCTTCACTCAAGCATTCTTTACTTGGACATAAAGAGCTGTGTATAGTCCTGCAGCCAGTTGGATTTTAACCAACTTATCTAAGGGTATAACCGTGTAATTTAATTCTCTCTCAAGCTTTTCAGCTCTTTGCTCCAACTCTTCTTCTATACTTTTTAAAGAAGATTCAATTGTATTATCTCCTCCCGACTCAACTTCGGTCTTTAGCATTCGATATAGCATTCCTAGACTTAGTAATCTGTAAAATTCTGAGACTTGATAGTTATCGAACTTCTC
>JAAOZO010000045.1 GCA_011605715.1 Nitrososphaerota archaeon
GTTTAGAAAACGTAAAAGAGAGGGTTAGGGATTACAGCTTCGTTAACCAAGACTTTGTTAACGACATAGTTGGTTTAAGAAGGTCTGGGAAAACTTATCTCATGTTTTACATAGTAAAGCTTTTCGAAAACGAATTTGGACGAGAGCAGTTTGTTTACTTAAATTGCGAACATAGAAGCATTTATCCTTTGAAATTGGAAGACCTAAACTATTTGATAACCCTTATTCATCAGGAAGGCTTGTTAAAAAAGAAAGTTTTCTTGTTGTTAGATGAAGTTCAAACTGTAAATGGCTGGGAAGTGTTCGTAAAGAGCGTCTACGATGAATTCAATGGAAAAATAAAGACAATTATCTCTGGTTCTGTTAAAAGCTTACTATCTAGAGAATATGGACGCCTTCTAAGTGGAAGGCACTTAACTGTTAGAAACTTTCCGCTGTCTTTCAAAGAATTTCTAAAGTTTAAGGGTATTGAGGAAACAGATAGAATAACGGAGGAAAGAGAAGCAAAAATAAAAAAGTTAAGCGAAGAATACATAAAATTTGGAAGCTTACCAAAGTTTGTGTTAAGTGGAGAAAAACAGTACCTAGAGGAGGCATTGAACGATATAATAGAAAGAGATATAAAAAGCAGAGTTAACTTAAGAAAAAAAGAGGTTGTTGATGATTTAGCTACACTGCTTATGGAAAGAGTTTCTTCTTATATCTCTTTCACAAAGCTAAAAAATATTTTAAATGGCAAGGGTTATAGAATAAGCACAGACTTAGTAATAAGGTATACTTCAACTTTCTCTGACGTCTTCTTGTTTTACTTTTTACCAGTTTTTTCTGCAAAATATTCAAGCATTATAAAAAGTAACAAAAAAGTTTATGTTGCAGACAATGGATTTATTTCTGTATTTCCATTAAAAGTTTCAGAAAATTTTGGAAAGCTGATGGAGAATGTGGTATTTGTAGAGTTCCTTAAACGAGGATTAGATGTGTCTAAGAATCTTTTTTACTTTAAAGATAACCAACAAAATGAGGTAGATTTCATAGTGAAAAGAGGCTCAGAAGTAGAACAACTTGTTCAAGTAACTTATGCTTCTGGAAAAGATGAAGTAGAAAGAAGAGAAATTAATTCTTTAATCAAGGCAAGCAATCTACTAAAATGCAGTAACTTACTCGTAATTACATGGAGCTACGAAGATAGAGTAGAAGTAGAGAACAAAAAAATAAACTTTCTACCTCTGTGGAAATGGTTGTTAATGAAAGATCAAAAATCACTCTACTCAACAAGTTCTTCTATTTAGTTAAAAGCATCAGAGATAAGATATTGCCTTAAGAGCATGGTAACTACCCTTTTCCTTTATCCTTATAGAGCCACTAGTGTTTGGAGAAAACAAAGCAATATACTGAACTAGACTTCAAGATGGAAAGGGGCAGAGAGCTTTTCAGACAATTTGGAGGTGAACATTAAGGCTTAGAGATTCAGCTTTACTCCTGAAAAAGGTTAACGTTGCCTTTACGTAAAAATGAACTTTACGAAAGCCTACGTAGAACATTGAATTACATCTAGCAAAGGTCAAGAACTTGAGAAAAATAAAATCTGATATGTAGCATGAACTTCAAGATTAACATATTTTGTTCGTGCTGAATGCGTTAATACGCAAGCTTTTCATAAGCATTTTTGACTTGTTTAAGTTATCCTTTGCTAATGCCGCAATTTAAGAAGTTCTTTAAACTTAGTTAGAGTCCATGGGATCATTAGAACAATACTGCTTATCATAATTAACTGAGCCTTAAAAGAACTTCCCTTCGGCACCAAGTATACTCTTGTAGTGAGCTCACATGAAAGATAAACTAGTTCTGATGGTGCAGTAACTACAACGGTACAATTGGTAGCTTTTTCAAAATAGATATTCTTTGATACGACATTACTTAAATTTGAGCTCCACAACAACATGTTTGGATTGTTTCCTAAAAATGCATCAAAAACAGTTATATTTCTAAGTGCAACCTAAGCTTCATAACCTTCAAGATTTGGAAACCTTTCACTAACTCAAGAGGAAGCCCAGCTCATAAAGTAGCTTTCTGATACGTTAAGAAGATAAACACGCATGTTGTTGTTGGCTCTAACTGAAACAAAAAGTTCTTCTTGTGGAGATATTGGTGCATTTGAAAATATTTCGAAAGATTTTAAGTGTAGTTGCTCTTCACCTGAAGCCTGGCCTATTCGACCTGGAGGAAAAGATGCAGCTACAGCTAAAGCTAGTCCTACCATAAAAAGAATAGCTCCTAGCCTACCAATGATTATTGTTGACTTCATAATTCCAGCCTCTTTTGAAAGTAGGCATACCCTACGATAAAGATTAAGGCTACAAGGAAGTATCCCATAGCGACGTACAATAAAACTTCAGAAAAACTTGGAATCCAAACTCTGCTTTTGCTTTGGTTGTAGTACATATGTAAGGCTATAGAAGGGTTAAATACTGAATAGACTTTAAGGCCCAAGTTTGATTCAGGAGAAGAAGAAAGCATAATAGGAATAATAAGCATTGAGAACAAGAAGTATGCGCCAATCCAGCTGCTAAGGAAAGCCCGCTCTTTTTTGATACTAGTACAACCAAAAGTAAGAAACCAGACAACAAAAACGGAAAGCAGAGATCAACCACATAAGTTAAGACGACCGTAAAAAAATATTTGCGAAGAACATCTGGAACCAATATTAGAAGTGAAAAAACGTGAACTCCTAACAGCAAAGCTGTTGCAAGGCCCAATGCAGAAACAAGCTTTATGGTTAAGATCTGGCGTCTTCTCAATGGATAAGAAAAGAAGGTTTGAGCAATGCCTCTCTCTAAATCATACCCTATTCCATAAGATATGTTCTTAAAAAGAAAGATCGTAAAGAAAAACATAGGTAATCCATTTATTGAACTTGCAAAATCATATGCGAGGTATTCTCCTGTTCTTGCATAAGAGATTGAGACTGGGTTTGAGAGAACAAATGTTCCAAAGGCATAAAGAAACGCAAATACTTCAGGAATTGGGAACCTATAGTCTTCATTTAATGTCATTGTGAACATTTCTACAATAGAACTGTTCTTATTCATCTTTTGGTCTCCTCGTTTTTCACAGCAAGTTTGAAAAGCTCTTCAAGAGAAGCCGTGCTGCTTTCCATTCCAGTTATCTTAGCTCCAAGTTTTTAGCAATGTCCAATATATCACTATACACATGGTTGTAGTCCTCAGAAGTTACACCGATAAGAATACTTCTAACGTCTGCTTCAATATGAGCAACATAACTAAGCTTTTTTACCTCAGCAGCAAGCTCCTCAGGTTTGTCGGTTGAAACTCTAACAAGCTTTGTCTTCAACTTATTCAGAAGATCATCTAACTTGCCTGAGGCCCAGACTTTTCCCCTGTTAATTATGACCATGGAATTGCAAACTCTACTTAGTTCGAAAAGTATATGCGAAGAGATTAAGAATGTTATTTTTTTGTCCCTATTTAGTTTTAAAATTAAACTTAGTAAATTGCCTCTAGCTTCAGAGTCGAGGTTTGCAGTAGGCTCATCAGCTATTATTAGACGTGGTTCGTGAACCAAAGCATGTGCTACTGAAAACTTTTGAAGCATTCCAGCGGATAATCCTTTTATAGGTTTATTCTCAGAGCCATATAATCCTACTTCTAGTAAAACTTCTTTTGCTCTATACTTTGGCTTGCCAAATATCCTACAAGCTCTTTCTAAATATTCGATTACCTTATAACTTGTGGGGAAGCAAGCTCTTTCGTAAACAACACCTATTTGATATCTATTTTCTTCTCTAAACGTTCGCGTTTAGAGAAGAACTTTGTTGGTCTTTAAAACTTCAAAAGGCTCTCTAAGGTAAAAGTTAACAGACTTTGCTCCATTGCTTAACTAAAATTTCGGAAATCTTCTTTTCACTGCTAATTACTTCTTGTTGAGTAAAAGCAGGTTTCCATGTTCCTTCATAGAGCGCATCGGTTACAACTAGAATAGCAGCAACTTTGGATTGCCTATAGATTGACAAACAGAACATTGCAGAGCATTCCATTTCAACAGCCAGCACGCCCAATCTTGAGTAAGAAACTACTTTATCCATAGTCTCTCTAAATGGTGCATCTGTTGTCCACACTCCACCTTCCTTATACTGAACACCAACTTCATCTAAGATTGCTTTGAGCTTCTTTAGAAGGTTAGCAGAAGGCTTTGCTTGCGCACTTGGTGGCAAGTAATGGTAGCTTGTTCCTTCTTCTCTAATAGCGAACGTTGGAACTAACGCTTCACCAACGTTAATTTTTGGACTTATGGAACCTGCCTCGCCGAAAATTATTTGCTTCTTAATTCCAGCAGCAATTAGTGCTTCGGCTAAAGAAACGGTTGCTGGAGCTCCAAAGTATGAGTGAAAGACTGCAAGCCCATCAGCTGTAGCAAAGAACCTTTTTGCCCCAATAAGTCCTTCTTCTTTTTCTATTCTAATATGAGATGAAGCTACAGATTTCATCCACTCGTAAACACGACGGATAAAGACGATTATTCCAAGTTTCACAAAACTTAGTTCTCTTGGAGCAAACTCTTCCGGTTTTACGATAGATTCTTCGTTTGAAAGCCACTCCATGCTCTTTCGATAAAGAAGTACGTAAAGCACTTTTATAAATCTCTTATGTCATCTATAATTTCATCTTCAGTTAGTTTTACTTCTACATTAGGACAAGTATGAACTAATTCGTTCACTTTTATCTTTTCTTTAGATTTATAAGTTCTAAGAATAAACTTAACAGTAATGCAAAGAAACTTAAGAGAAAGTGTTAAATCTTCACTTGAGCTAAAGAGCCTTTTTAGTGTATTTACCTTTCCTACGTGTAGAAAAAGGAACTGTGCTCAACGGCTTACTTGTCAAGGAAGAAACTAAGTATTTCAGTAGAACATGGTTAAGGATTTCGAACGCTACATTTAGAAAAAGCTTAGTTCACTCTAGTTTTCTTCTATTAATATAATGATGAAAGTGCTACCTTAACTGCCTTCTTGTACTTCTAGATCAGTCATGTTAGTAGCAAATTTTGGCTAGTTCAGCTACTCATAAGGTAAACAGAAGTTAGGATAGTGCAGGGAAAATTCACTTTAGCTATGAGTTTAGTTTTTCACGTCGGCAAAGTGCGATTCTAAGTTATTAAGAATTTGCGTTTCAGTTTCAAGAAAAAGCCAAGCAAAATAAAAGCTAATACGAGAAACGAAGCTACTAGTAAAATGATGAAAAATTTTTCCTTTTCGTCTGGAGTATAGCCTTCCTTCAGGTACTCAGAGATTCCGCTTAGTAGCTCGTTGCTGTTTAACAAACTATCTGCACTGAAAAGTACAACACCATTTAATTTACTTTTGTTAAAAACATAATCCATTTGTTCCTTTAAGCCATTTTTATTGAGTAGCCATGCTCCTATTCCAATGTAAACTTTACTTGGATCCTGAGTAACTTTTACTTCATCGTCCACGTAGAGCTTAAATTTATTAAAATCTGAAGTGTAAGCCATAGTACAAACGAAATCAACGTAGTTGCTTGAGATCCATTTCTTCCAATCTTGAAGCTGGTACCTTAGGCTACTTCCTACTCCCTGTAAGTCGTAAACTGGGAAAACTGCTGCTGACACGTAGAGAGAAGTGTTCGTAGACTTAGTTAGCTCATGTACTTTCTTAACGAGTTCGCTAACTTCTTCTCTGACAAAATTGTTCCAAAGGTCCATGTTTGATTCTGGGTCCTTGTTGTAAGTTTGTCTAAATTTTTCTTCAGATGCTTTACCTAATGCATTTGGAGGAACCCTTATCCTATCCAGCTGTATTCCGTCAACTTTATAGTTTGAGACGATCTCTTTCACAATGCTTAGTAGCCTTTCCACATATTCTTCAGAACCAGGATCTGCCCACCCTAGCATTCCTCCATCTTGATCGTACAAAGCCTGATCTTTATGAGAGAGAAGATAAAAGTTTGGAGTATCTTCACCTTCAGATAGTGCGTTGATGTATACGTGTAAGCTAATGTTGTATTTTCTTGCTGCTTCGCAAACTTCTTTAAGAACATCCCAGTTATATTTTTTGTTTAATGGCGCTACTGAACTATTATAGTAAACATATCCCCACGGGTCCTTAGCTAAGAAGAATATTGTGTTAACTCCTGCCTTACTCAGTCTCTCCATCGCATCGTAAACCTGATTTTTCCATGTGTTGTAATCTGAACTCCAATAATCAGAATACATTCCCAACCATGCTGCAACCACTTTCTTATTTTCTCCAGCAGTAGCATTTAAGTAATAAAATTTTTTAACCAAGGCGATGAAGTAGTTCCAGTTCCAGTAATTCCCAGGATCATAATGATGGCTTACTCCACCTCCTAAGCTTGGATTTTTTGGATCTGGAACTTGGTAATGTCCAATTATCCCGCTTCCATTGTTTGGGTCTTCAGGAGCAATGCCTTCCCAATGAACTATCGAAATGTTGTACTTCTTGCAAAGATATGCAACAAGCTTTGCTGACGCAACATATTCTTCATCTGTAAACATATCTTTGTCTGCAAATCCAGCATGTTCAATTCCAATAGAATGCACGTTGTACTTCCAGTTTCCAGTATGCCAGGCAATATCTTTTTCCTTTACCATTTGATATACTTTTCCATTGTAATCAACTATGTAATGTGTGCTTGCTTTTTCTGTTTCATCCTGAAACCACGTTAACGCAGCATCATCAGAGCCCTCTATGTCATGAATTACAA
>JAAOZO010000108.1 GCA_011605715.1 Nitrososphaerota archaeon
CTTTTGCCTTAACTATAGAGAAGGAAACATTGTTTGGTAAAAAGATTTTAAACACGTATTGCTTTTTCTTGTGGTCTTGCCATCTCTTTATTATCCAGCCCAGCACAGGTGTTTGAACTCTTCCAGCACTTAAACTTTGATTATTAAAATGAGTCCAAAGTCTCTTACTTAGTTCAAAGCCAACCCACCTATCTTCTATTCTTCTGACCAACTGAGCCTTTACAAGGTTTAAATTAATATCTTCGACGCTTAACAAACTTTCGCCTATGCCTCTCCTGGTAACTTCATGAAACTTAATTCTATGTATTGAATCATTAAACGGAAAAATTACTGCTTTCAAATCCCATGCTATTTTTTCACCTTCAATATCAGGGTCAGTACCTATGAGAATTAAGTTAGCTTCTGACGCTACTTGTCTTATTGCATTAATGATTGACTTCTTGGACACAACGTTAGTTGAACCGCATACTGGACACTTACTAGAAGAAGAAACAAACTGTTCACCACACTTCATACACTTATTTATTGGGCCATATATTGCAGTATACTCGCTATCCTTTACAACTATACCATGAAAACCTACAAGGTCATGAGTTATCAATTCAAATAAGTGGCCACCGGTAGCGACTATTGTTAAAATGTACCTAGCGGTTGCCGTTTCGTAGAACGTAAGGCCTCCAATAATTCTTTTTGCAGGTTTGCCGAACATTCTTGCTATGGTTCTTGCCTTATTTGGGGACTCTACTATGAATAAAGCAGACTTTATTAATTCTTTACTTATCTCAGGAGTAATTTCTCCTTTATTTATTGCTCTTATTTTTTCTCTATCTTCGTCGACTTGTTTTATTAAAAGTTCAAGATTAATTTCGTTAAGATTTTTCCAAGTTATTTCTTCAACATACCATCTCACACGTTTCCTTATGGAATTCCATGCCTTTTCATCGTCAACTATTGTTATCGCTATGCCTTTGCTTACTCCACCAGAATAAAGTCTAGAAGTTCTTCCACTTGCTTGTATGTAGCCTTCTGGATCAGGTACTATAAGATAAAGGGAACCTTCTTTTTCCTTAAGAGCCAGTTCTTTGCTTTCTTCTATCTTTTCTAATATTTTCTCATTTTCCATTAAATCTTCAAGAAATTTCTGTGCATCCAAGATAGAACTTAATGCAGACTTAAGGAAGCTATTGCTACTTAGAACATTTTTTACTTCCAGATCCCTGTGATGAGACAAAAGTTCTATTTGATCATGTGTAATCGTAAGAAATCTCTTAAGATGAGATAAGTAATGATCTGCTTTTAACCTTAGTTCTTCAGCTTCTATGAGATCTCTTATATTTTTTAGTATAATTATTAAATGCCTAGGGTTGAATGTATTAGTTGACAATGGAACCTCTATACGAGGGACTCCAACAAACAAAGCATAACGTATAGTTTCAGGAAGGTCAATACCTCTTGCTAAAGGACTCCTACTGCTGACTATGCCAACTAAAACTTCATATTCACCTGAAACGAACTTACTCAGTATTCCAGGGCGCATTCTGTCAAACAAGAAAGAGCGTATCCCATTTTCAACTAATTTTTTATGAAGCTGAGAGGCATAAGAAATACCCTTTTCTGAAGGTACAAAAACGAGACCACCAGATCCTAACTTCTTTATAAGCTTTAGCGCACTTTCTTCTATTGTCTCTGTAGGTTGAACAAATATGTCTTCTACATTTCTCACGAATGTTGGAACATAAGATTCTTCAAACCCCAATAAGAAGTTAAACAATTTAGCTCTTTTAGTTCTCTTTGCTCTTATTGTAGCTCCAGAAACTATAATCTTCCCAACTTGACCGGAGCTTCTTACTTTAAGAACAGCTTCCTTAAGTTTTTCTTTTTCTTCCAATAGGACATCTTTTTTAGAATTTATAAGATTAAGCGCGCCTGTAATGAGTTCTTCGTTGAATCCTATTAGTTTTAATACTAGATCAACATTCTTAGAGGTTTTTAAAAAAGAGCCGATATCATCGATAAAAATTAATGAGAAATTAATTTTAGAGATAAAATCAAAATTTGTTGAAAGGAATCTATTAGTTGTTATGAGTATGTTAAAATCACCTTCTTTAATCTTTTTCAGAGAAGCTTCCTTGTCTTTCATGCCAGAGTAGTAAGAGACGATCTTTATGTCTTCTGGCGCCACGTTTCTTGCAAAGCTCTCCATTTTTTGGAAAACTTGTTCAGCAAGAAGACTTGTGGGAACTATGAAGTATGCTTTATTTCCTCTAAGAGCTTCAAAAATGCAAGCAACGCATCCAAAGACAGTTTTGCCGGAACCTGTTGGCGCAACTATGGAAAAACTATCGTTCTTTAAAAATCTTTTAGCCCAGACTTCTTGCATGCTCCACATTTGTCTATGTGTGGCTTCTAAGAAAATGTTGCTAAAACTTGCAAGACCTTTATATAGTTTTGCAAGCTCCTTATACCCATTCAAGTTATTTCTTTCTTCCAATAACTTAATTACAGTTTCCTTACCTTTAACTTCATTGGGAAGGCAAGATTCGCAGACGCCTACCGTCAGTAACCTTTCTGAAGAAATATCACCTCCACAATTTGGACACATGTTCTTCAGGAGCACGTTTAACCTACTCAACTGTCAGGCTATACCTTTAATTTACTTACTTTTGAGGCTTTAAAATTGTTTTGCTTAAATTTTTTATCAACATTTTGAGCAAAAAATAAAAGACATTAACTAAAACTAAATAGTAGACATTTTAAGGCTACATGAGTGGAGCTAAACTTATTGAAAATAACGTGAGTTTAATGCTCTTTTTTCTCGCCAACCTCCGCTACAGCCGTTACTAGAATGGAAAAGGTAAAGAAAAACAAAATTAGAGGAAACTTTTCAAAATTGCTTATTAGAGTAGACACTTCTCTTATGAACTGTTCAGCCTCTGAAGGGTTGGCATTCTCAATTATATAATATGAACTTGAGGAAGAGTTTTCTAACTTTTTAAGCAATGGTGTGAAGAATGGGGGAAGGTTTAACTTTGTGAACGAAAAGTAATCAGAAATATTGTAAACAAAACCATATTTTAAGAAAAAAGCAGTAAAAGTGTTTGAGTAATTGCTTGCGGCGTAGAGGTACCTTAGTAATTGGTCGTTTGAAGATATTGACATATTACTTTTGGTAACTAGGTAAAAAAATTTTGATAAGAAAGTCTCTCCTTTAAATAGATTGTCTGATGGAGATGAAAAGTTGTTAAGGAGAGACTTAACTAAACAGTAAGATGCAGCATAGTACTCAAAAAGAGTCTTGTTTTGTTGAGTGTATTCTGGAGTCCAGTTAAAAACGAAAATTAAATTACCGTTTAATTCGCTTGCTGTGTCGATTAAATCTTCCTCAATGGAATAAGCCCCGATTCCAAGCTGTTTTGCAACGGAAATTCCAATATAATTAGCCAAACCTTCATGGAACCAAAGAACCTTCGGAGAAATTCCTGCTTCGAAAGCATAATAGTGAACAAGTTCATGCGCAGCAATAGCTTCAAAGTAACCACTTTTTGTTCTGATATAAAATATGTTTAAGTTAATGTTACCAAGTTTTACTGCAGACTCTATCGGGACAAAACCTCCCAAAGAGATATCGTTTAATGAGTTAGGTACAAAGAAATTCACTTCCACTCTCGATAAATTTTTATTAAAAATTTTATTAAATTTTGAGGAGATGTTTAAATAAAAGTTTAGAATCCTTTCTGCGATGCTCTTGTATCTTCTTGGAACTCTAAACACGAATGATCCAGAGCTTATGTTTATTTGATCAGGATTTCCACTAACAGAAAAAGCTATGCCAATTCGATCGTCAGAAGAAGGCTCAAAGTAAAGCTCATTGTCACTTCTTTTAACTGGCGCAGGGTAGTATTCTTTCACTCCCTTTGTTATGTTTGGAAGACTAACTATTGCTGTAGCCTTTAAGTTTCTGGAAAAGCCAATTGCAGGAGAAAAAAATAGGGCGTTTGGTTCAACAATTAAAGCACCATAAGATAGGTTCCACGACACTTCAAGATAAAGTGGGCCCTCATAGATTAATGAAAGGTTGTCATAAAAAGCATATGGAGCGCCACTACTGGTAAAAGCTTGAGAAATCGTCTTGTTGATTAGCTGGCCTTCCTTTAGTTTAAAAACCTGATAAGTATCACTTTTTGGTACTAATATCCATAAAGAATTTCTTCCATAAGAAGGATCTTCTATTATGAAAGTTGAATTGACGTTACCAGTATCAAATATTTTAAAAAGATAAACTACTGTGGCTTTTGATACGCTCTGTTGGGAGTTTATCTGACTAATAATGCTAGACAATAAGATTATAAACAAAAATAAAAATACAAAGTACTTCTTTTTTAACATTTCAAAATCTTCTAAAAAAGAGGGGTTTTAAGTATTTTCCTTAACTAGAGTGTTCACTTCTTCTTGAGTTCTTATCACTTTATTTATTATTCTAATACCCTCGGGAATAGAGAGGTTCGGCCAGATCTTACTTGCTACTATTTCGCAGCCTTCACCTACAGTTACGTTGTCACCCAACACTGAGAGGCCATGTATCTTAGTACGTTTTGAAGAACTTGATTTGATATAACAATGCCTTCCAACTATGCTATTGCTTACTAAGGTACCTTCCTCTAAGAAATTTCTGTCTAATATAGCAGAATGTTCTATAATTGAATTTCTTCTTACAACTGAAAAATTATCTATATTTGAATCAGTTATTGAGACATTTTCTTCGATTAAAGTATGCCGCCCTATTAGCGCAGCACCATTTATTGTAATTTTACCCTTTTTGTAGAGAGCCTTTATTTCTTCTCTTTTTTCTACAGATTCAACACTTTGACCTTGGACAAATATCGGTTTTTCGTCGTCTATTCTGACTTCAAACTCGTCTATAGTTTTCAACCGCCCATAAAGAATTTTTACCATGGCATCAAGGTATCTTTGAGGCGTACCGATATCAAACCACGTAGCATCCAAGAAGTAGCCATAAACAGGATAGTCTTTCTCAACAAGGTAAGGAATTAAGTCCATACCAAAGTCAAGCCTTTTATTCTCATAGATCATTTTCTTAACTTCATCTTTCTTAAAAACCTCTTTTATTTCAGGAGACATTAAGTAAAGGCCAGAATTTACTAGCTTGCTACCTTCAGACTTCACATCTTTTGGCTTCTCTACAAAACTTTTTACTTTTTGGTCACTGTCTAAGTTAACAAGACCATATTCTTCGGGTTTTTCAACGCTAGCCAAGGCTAGCGTCATTAGCGCATTTTTACTCTTATGGAACTCAATCATTTCCTTTAGCCTTATGTCAAAAATGTTGTCACCTTGAACACCAAAAACAGGATCCTTAATTTTATAGTACTCAAAGTTTATTCTAACAGAATCAGCACTTCCAACATCAAGAATGTTTGGCTGGTACTTTATGTGAACCCTTGGCGAGATGTTATGTCTCGCAGAAAAACCTATCCCTTCCTTAAAGTAGTCGTACAAAGATTTGTAGTTTGTGTAACCTTTTACTCCAAAAATAAAAGTTTTCACACCCTGCTTAGCTAGGCTTTCCATAGAGAACTCAACTATTGGACGATTCAACAGCCTAACGCATGCCTTCGAAACTAAAGCTGTTAGCGGCTGTAACCTTTTGGCTTCGCCCCCAACAGGAAGTATTACCTTTAGCTCATTGGCGTCCAAGATTTAACAAAGTTTAGGTTTTTGAAAAATAAAAATGTTGTGGCTATGCTAGAATAGGTCTATAGCGACCTTCACATCCTCTGGAAGCCTTACTCTCAGTAAGGACCTTAAGACTTTATCGCTTGCATCAACATAAAAAACTCTTCTGTGAATTCGCATTTCAAACTTATCCCAAGTTATTGTTCCTTCTCCGCTTGGATTCTTTTGAGTAACCACTTTAAGAACTTTTGTTGGCAATGGAATAGGCCCAGAAAAACTTGCGTTAGCCTCTTTTACGACGCTAAGTATCTCATTCTCTAATGCTCTTAGACTCTCTAAGTTTGTACTAGAGAGCTTTATTCTTGCTTTCCCTGGCATTTGTGTTACGTACTCTCAGTTTTAGAAAAGGGGTAAATAAAGATTCTTCACCCGATTAGAAAAGACTTTTTATAAACGCCAAAGTCAATAAAAATAGCTTTTAAGCTCCTAATTTTTACTGAACTAAAAATGGACCGGGAGGGACTCGAACCCTCAACCTCTCGAGTGCAAGTCGAGTGCTCTACCTTTGAGCTACCGGCCCACA
>JAAOZO010000236.1 GCA_011605715.1 Nitrososphaerota archaeon
CTACTTCTTTTGGAATTGGAGCGTAGGCAATGTCGCTGTAAGAGGCATTTGGATTAACAGGATACATATAGTTGTATGGGGCTACTAAGTTTTGACCTTCGTTGCTTAGCGCAAATTCTATGAACTTTTTAGCAGCATTTGGGTGCTTAGCTCCTTTTACAAGTGCAATGCCTTCTCTGTAGACAAATCCAACTTCTGCTGTTGTCGTTAAGTTTGGAACTTCACTATAGCCAACGTCTGTACTATACATGCTACCTATTGCAATTTCTCCCATTTTTAATGCATTTATTGAGCTAGTCCAACCAGGTGGATGAAACTTTATGTTGCTTTCTAAAGCTTTTAAGAAGTTAAATCCTTCAGTTTCACCTTTTGTTGAAAGAACCCATACTAAGAATGCAAGGCCAGTTCCACTTGAAGTTGGGTCTTGGTAAAATACTAAACCTTTGTAAGCAGGATTAAGTAGGTCGTCTAGAGTGCTTGGTACTGGTAAATTCTTTTCTTTTATAATTGTTGAGTTATAAGTTATTAGGATGTATCCCTTGTCTAAAGGAAAAACATGCCCTGTAGGGTCAAAAACTTCAGCCTTTGGAATTAACGAAAGATTATTTGGAATAAAAGTATCCAATACTCCAGAGTTAACAACAACTTTACTGTAAAAGTCAGGTATGCCAAGTATCACATCAGCTTGAGGAGCATTCTTTTCTGAAATTAGTTTATTGCAGATATCGACAGCACCCATTCCATAGTGTACATAAGTAACGTTAACCCCAAATCTTTTTTGAAAAGCAGAAATTAATGCTTTTGCAAAGTATTCGTCACCTTCGGGACCATAAACTATCAAACTGCTTTCTAGTTTTTGTTGGGTAAAGTTAAGATAAAGAATTGAAGCTAACAAAAGTATAAATAGTATTGCAAGAGACAAAGCTTGTTTTCTACTTAGCTTGATCATTTTTCTCGCCAGAGGAGAAGATAAAACTACTTTATAAGCTTGTTATTTTAACTTTAAAAGAACAACGACATGAAACTAGAACTGTAATAAAAAGAACAGTTCTTTTTAGTTTTAGAACACTTATTTTATTTCTTAAAAAATGATTTTTTATTATATCATCACAAAATTTATATACAAGAAATTTGCAAAAGTTAGGTTTTGAGGTGAAAAGGAACGAGTATACTAAAAGGAGAACAAGAGAAACAGGTTGGTAAAGTTGGAAAAATAAAGCCTACTCTAAGAGAAAATGAGAAGCATGTAAGAGACACATTGTCAGTTTGTCCAGTTTGCTATAAGCTTCTTCCTACTGTAGTATTTGAAAGAGACGGAAAAATATGGATGAGAAAGGTCTGCGAAGAGCATGGAGAATTTGAGCAACTTTACTGGGGAGATGCAGAAATGTACTATAGAGCTATGAAATTTGAAGCAGCCCCAAGAAAACCAAAAGTAGTCTACACTGACCTTAAACTACCATGTCCATTTTCTTGTGGTCTTTGTTCGTTGCATCAAGACAATACGATACTTGGAAATATAGTTGTTACTAACAGGTGCGACTTAAGCTGCTTTTATTGCTTCTTTTATGCAGAAAAAGCAAACTATGTTTATGAACCCACCCAAGAAGAGTACAGACAGATGCTTAAGCAACTTAGGAAACAAGCTCCAATTTACTCGATGGCAATTCAGCTTACTGGGGGAGAGCCTCTAGTTAGAGAAGACATCGTAGACCTCCTAAGAATTGCAAAGGAAGAAGGATTTTATCACGTTCAGTTAAACACAAATGGGATAAAGTTTGCTCAAGAAGGAGGAGTGGAACTTGCAAAGAAAATTAAAGAAGCTGGAGTAAGTACAATATACTTAAGCTTCGATGGTATTGACCCAAAAATTAACTTTAAGAACCATTGGGAAATTCCATACATACTTGATGCATTTAGAAAAGCAAAAATAACTAGTGTAGTTTTAGTTCCAACTGTAATAAGAGGATGGAACACTCATGAAATTGGAAAAATAGTTAAGTTTGCTGCTCTAAACAACGATGTAATAAGAGGAGTTAACTTTCAGCCAGTTTCGTTTGTTGGAATAATGCCAAGGAATGAAATAGAAAAGCAAAGGATTACAATACCAGAGGTAATAAAACTAATAGAGGAACAAACTGATGGCCAAATAACTCATGACTCTTGGTATCCAACGCCCGTAGTTGACATATTCACCAACTTTATAGAAGCGTTCACTGGAGAAGAGCAACAACATTGGACAATACATCCTGCTTGTGGTATGGCAACTTATGCTTATGTTGACAAAAGTGGAAAAGAAGTTAAGTTTGCGCCAATAAATGAATTTGTTGACGTTGATGCACTCTTAGAGTACTTAAAAAAGGAAACTGAAGAAATAAAGAAGGGGAAGAACAAAAAGTTAGTGATAGCCGAAGCCATAGTGAAGTTTAAGAGCTTCATAAAGAAAGAACCAAAAACGTTCAGTTTTTCAAAGCAATTGTACAACATGTTTATAGCAAAGAAACACAACGAAGCAATTTACAGTTTTCATATGAACTTCCTCTACCTTGGCATGATGCACTTCCAAGATCCATACAACTACGATGTGCAAAGAGTAATGAGGTGTGGAATTCATTACGTAATGCCAGATGGAAGAGTAGTTCCGTTTTGTACGTTTAATGTGTTCCCAGACGTATACAGAGATGTCGTACAGAAGAAGTTTTCATACAGCATAGGAGAATGGAAGAAACTTCACGGAGAAAATAGCATAGGAGACGCGATAAAGTATAGAAGAGACGTAAAGAAGCTTACGTCTGGAGAAATCTACAAGGAAGCCTATAAGCCATTCTTAAACTTTTAACTTAATGGGGGTTAAGGGACAGAAGTTCCCGAAGTGCTGAAAAACTATGTAGAAAGCTAAGGAAAAGGATAACATCAATAAAGTGATAACATAGACATTACAAGATATACGTAGAAGGCTTTAGATGTTAAGAACATGGTAGAGAAGAATGACAATAAGACCTTGAAGAAACATACTTTACGCACTAGGTTTTCTCTATTTCTTCATCACTTCTCCTACAAGTTTGTGAGAGCAGTAAGGAGGTGGTGAAGGCTAACCCTAGAAATACTTCTAGGATGTATTTGACATTCTCCACGACTAAAGTCGGGAGATTCCCCAATCTCTACTCCCTCGCCACTAAGCCTACAAGGCATAGGCGAAGAAGCTTCACTTGGAGTTAAGGGCTTAGTCAACGAAGCCCCGCCTCTAAGCATATAGC
>JAAOZO010000137.1 GCA_011605715.1 Nitrososphaerota archaeon
AATACTGTTAAGGTTAAAAAACGAAAAAGCAGACAATAAGGTTAGGGTTGTGCTGTATGTAATAGAAAAATATAGAGAAACTATTTTTGGAAGTATTTTAGTGGTTTCGGAGAATAGGATTAGGATAAGAAAACTCTAAAAGAAAATCAATATATAGTTCAATTTGTGCGTGTACTACACTTTTACGATTTTTCTTAGACTTGCAACATAAGTCTTTTTTAAGGTATAGGGATATCACTTTAAGGATGAGGAAGAGCCTTCAGATATTTTGTATAAATACGCCAGAGGGAGGATTCTCAATTCTAACTTGAGATTTATCGAAAAGAGAACAAAGAAGAAATGAAGCATTTGATAAGGCTTTTATCTCTCCTTCAAGATTCATCCTTGTAAAGTATTTGAGTTTCTCGATCCCATGCACAGGAAAGTGTTGAGAAGCTGTAGCCTTAACTTTTAGGTTTCATTAATATGCGCTAGTACAATAATAGGGGTCTTTCCTTTAGGGTTCCAGTCGCTGGGTCGGCTTCGAAACCAAAAGATTCAAGGACAACGACGCCTAGCAAAATCTTATCGCCTCATTGAAAAAGTATGAATTAGATTCATATATACCTGAAGAGTCTCTTTTTGAGTTCCATAAGCATATAGAAAAACTTAAAAAGTTTTATGAACAAGAAGATCGAAAGGTTACGTCAAATAATAGCTTTGCTTTTGAGTAGTTACAGTAGTTGCTCTTGCAATCTGGAATAAAGTTGCTTAACATAAGATTAGCGCGTAGCTGACTAGGAAATGAAAAATTAAATCAATTCCTAAAGCATTTAGAATCTTAAGCAGTAGAATCGCTTAATCATTTTTTGCATCCAAACCGTAAAGCTCGGAAAGGAATTTGGCGCAGGCATCGTAGTGTTTCCTAGCCATTTCGTATGCTTTTGGCGCGTAGTCCTTAAAGTAATCCGCATCTAGACCCTTCTCATAACCGTAGCCAGCCAATCCTCTTAACTCAGCCAGCTCAGAAATATTGTTAGCAAGTTCGGGAACAATGGACGAGAACCATCCTGGAACGTTCTCTATCCTTGAGACCTGCTTGAAGACAGCGCTAACATCGTGCCCTTTAGGATACTCTATTCCAAGCGCTATCAAGACTGCTTTAGATGCATGTCCAACAGCCATCTGCGAAGAGTATACAACGTCATCCCACCTCTTATCCTCCATAGCTCTTGAGGCGCTCTTTAGCCATCGTGCACTTCTCCTTATGGCTGACGCAGCAAGGTCTATGTTAGTAGTGCTACTCAAGTGTTATAACCTCCCCTGCCTTCACATTCTTCAGAACCCAGTAGAACCTTTTGTCTGGAAGCGTAACTCTTACGGAACCCATCTCCTCAAGTCTTTTCCTTAAAGATTGAAGCACACCTGTTAGAAAGCCATCCTTATCATAAAGAATTATGCCGTCGACTACTGCATCTAAGTATACCCTGTTAAACCCTTTAGCCTCCTCAACGCTTAGTGTATAGTTTTGAACAATGGGATAGTAACCAGCTCTTAAAGCCTCCGAATACTCTAGACTTTCCTCCAAGGCTTCTTTAGCCCTCCTAAGTTCTTTAATCCTAACCCAAGCAGGCTTATCCTCCCAGCCCTCAGCTACTATAAGAATATCTATATCACTATTCCTGTCCCAGTCTCCTCTTGCAACAGATCCAAAAAGCATTATGCTTAGTAGCCTTTCCCCTAACACATCCCTAACTAGTTCGCAGTACTTTCTTATTACAGGAGCATAGTAATGATGAGGTATTCTTTCTACGTTCATGAGGTCTGGTTTGGAGGAATAAAGGATTCTATGTAAATCTTCAAGAATCTTGCTTACCTCAAGGCCTTTAGGGGTAAGCTCGTAGATTCCATTTTTAGTTTCTATAAGCTCCAGATCCTTAAGCTTCTTCAGCTTTATCGCAAGTGTCCTGGGATTCCTGACTACTGACTTAAGGTCCTTGAACCTTGCGGTTTTCCTCCTCCTTAAGAAGAGAAGTATTTTGTGCGAGAATTCGTCATTCATATTATGTTTTTTAGTATCTTAGATTATATTTAAAGTTTACTTTTTTATATTGACTTTATACAGCAACATTTCCGATTAAAACATAACTTTTAGGGCACTTTTAACATTACTTAGAAAACGGATCTGAAAGGAGCAACCAAAACAATACTTTCAATTCTCCTTTAAGATTCACCAACTTTCGATGCGTTTAGGATACTGACTATTCAATCGGTGCGCTTTCAATTCTTCTTTGAGCTTCATCCGATAATGCTTCATGGATCTTAAGTTAATAGAGCATAACACGTTATAAAATTTATATACTAATAAATGTTCATACTACATACGGTTACAAAGAAAATTTCCATAAGGCTAAAAGAGCAAGAACTAAAGCAAATAGACCAGCTGATAGAATACGGAATTTTTAAGTCAAGAAGCGAAGCTATAAGAGAACTCATAAGGCTTGGCGCTGAAAATCTAACTTATCTGTCTGAAGTTTCCAAAGCTTTAGAGAAAATGTTTGAGCTTGAAAAAGCAGAGGGCAAAATACCAATAGATCTTAGTGGCGCAACTAAACAGCTACTAAAAGAGAGAAAGATGAGCTACGAGATTAACTTCTAACTTCTCTACAATCCTAGCGAGTTTTCAGCAAAATAAATAACGCACCTACCTAATTCATTTAGGTGCGCCGACAACTAATTTATTCTCTTCGGCTCAATAACTCTTTCCCTTTCTCTGTGAGTACATAATATTTGATGCCCTTTGCCTTTCTCATGTAACAAACATTCTTAAAGGGGCATAAGGCACATGTTGTTTTCTCGTCTTCGGAACTAAACATTTTGATGTACTCTTTTTTCAATAACTCTTGAATAGCATACTCGACAAAGCTTTTTGAAACGCCAAATCGCTGACTAATTTCATCCACCTTAATATATCCCTTGTCAGAAATATACTCTAACATTTTCTTCAAAAACATTTTTAAATCATGTTTTTGATAGCAATTTTTCAATCTTTACTATAACATCGTCTGGTACGTGGTATCCTATGCTAAACGTTAGTTGACGAGCTAAAACTTTTTTTATCCTTAAAACGTCTGTCAAAAAACGCTCTAAAACTTCGTATTTCTTCGCTTTATTAAGAGCTATTTTAAGTCCCTTGTCAGTTAATTTTATACCTTTATAGGGATCGTGAATTACTAATCCCTCCTTTTTTAACTGTCTAACAGTGTTTGTTACAGTTCCTGGAGCAACATTAAAAAAATTGGCAAGTTCACTTGTTCTGGCAAGTTTTTCCTCATTTGTGAGTCTATAAATGCATACTAAATATTTCTCCATTGAAGCTGAGTATACGCCGTAAGAATCAGTCGTTTTGAAAGCTTGACTTATTCTGCTCAGACCCGTGCGTATGATTTCTTTTTCTTTGCTTGATAGATTTGCTCTTCTCACATGTTCTACATATGCTCTTGAAGCTTCTATTGGATTCCCATTGTAGTATCCTGCTACTGCATATATATCATAGCTATCTTTATCGTTCAAGCGAAGAAGTGCAAGACCTTTCATTGTTAATGTTCCAACAATGTTAGCTGTATTCACTGCGATTGAGATTTTACCGTTGCGAGGCAAAGTGGCTTCTACCTTGTTTTCATATTTGAACTTAAAAACCATACTTGAACCTTCAATAAGACATGCCGTTAGGTCTTCTTGCACTTTTACGAACGGAAGCATTTGTTCCACAGCTTCGGGTTCTGTTAGGAAATCTAAGTTTATTGTGTATTCTTTTTCATCAATAGGTGAAGTAACTTTTTTCTCGAATCGGAAAGGATTGGGCGTCTTTTCGTAACCAAGGTCAGTTATTATTTGTCTGATAGTTTCATATTTTTTCATTATTGATGGTTTAAGAACAAGGTCTATATCTTTTGAACCGCAATGGTTAAAGTAGTTTCGCGTTAAAAAGTATGGTGCCCATCCTCCTGCTAGGACAAAGTCATTCTTGTATAATTCTAGCGCTGAGCAAAGCTCAACGAGGGCTGATTTTGATGCTTCGGTTAAATTTTTGTCGTACAATTTGTTTCACCTACCAGCACCTTTCCCCACTTTTGTAATATGCGTTGGTATAAGTGCTCTGCCGCTTCTTGTCCTCTTTGAGGATAATTGTACAGATCTACATAAAGCTGAATGTCGGAAACTACGCTTACTTTATTATAACCACTAGAAATTGGAAGAACAACTTCTTGCTTACCATAAAAAACACCCTCATCATAAGGTATAACAAGTTTTACATTACCGCCGCTTGGAATTGGCTGAAGATTTAGTTTTTCAACAAACGTTTTTGCTTCTTTTTCGTTAGGTACATACATATGAACATCAATCGGTCTCACATGAGGTGCAATTAAGTATGCTCCTGACAAAGCGGTTAATGCATAACTCTGGTTATCGAGTTTTGTAAGTTCTTTTAGGAATTTATCTACTTCATGCTCAAAAGTGTAGTACTCTAGGAACTTGTTCATTTTATCATACTGGTGGTATGCTGCCCACCTCCGCAACAAAGTTGTTGGATTTACAATCTTTATTTTATAATTTTCCGTCCGCGCAACATAGCCATACCGAAGTAATGTTAGCATTACAGCATGAGTATAACCTAGTGAAATGTTTGCTTCTGTTGCTAAACCTCGAATAGTCCATTCTCTTGTTAGATTCGTTAGCAGTACTCTCACGATGCGTGCAGCTTTGGGTTCAAAGATGTTAGAAACACTTCTCATAACTTAAGAGTGTTCGCTACAGTATATAAACGTTCGCTACTAGCGAACAAGAATTAAATACTGTTTAATTCTTAAAAGTTTTTTAATTTTTACCTTTCTCTTTTTCATGCCTAGAAGTTTCCTCTGCCAGAACTTTTAATTATAAAGATTATAGTTTCATCTGCAGCTATGAAGCCTCTCTTCTTTATCTTAATGTTGAGAAGAAGCTCACCAGCTTTCAAGAACTATTCTTATTGCTTCTTTACTTTACTTTATAACCTAATCCTTCTAAGAATTCCTTTACTTGAGCTAAGCTTAATCCTAGAGTATAGGTTTTAACTGTAATAACAATTCCAGCCGAGATTAGAAAGAAGTATAAGTTAAGGAAGGGATCTCGTGTAAAGTTCATAGAGACTGACGGGGGATCTTACTTGTTCCAATCGTTCCATTGGAAGATCTTTTTGGTATAGACAAAAATGCAAAAGAAACAGTATATCAGATGATAAGAGAGTTGCAAGAAGAAAGGAGAAGATAAGCTTGTTTTCAATACAGGTCCGATTCTTCTTTATTTTGCTGAAGGTAAGCGAGTTAAAGATTTTTTCAATGAAATTGTAGCTGGTAAAGCAGAAGGTTACATAGCACTGCTTCCTTAGTGAGTGAAAGCTTCAGATAAGTTTTCATAAGAAGTCGATATAAAATCAACTACGACCTCTCTCTTGCAAACAAAACTCCAATAGAACGTTTTTAAATTACGGCCACTAGAGTAAGCTAATGAATTTCTGCACCTTACCAATGGACTTTAACGATTTTAAGAAGTGGTATGAAGAGCTAGGGAAACTAAAAATTTTCTGGGCTAAGCCTCTATCTGAATTAAAGCTAGTTTCAAGAGAAGACGAAAGCTGCACAATAGAAATTAGTTGGATGGTTAGAAAAAAGGTTCAAAGTGCAATTATGTTAATAACTAGCGAGCCAAGCAAAGTCTTTGAAAAATTTAGGAATAAGTACAGAAGCTCAGTTAAGCTTGCTATGGTACATGAAGATTTTTCGTCCATGCTTTTTCACTTCTTAGACGCTAAGTC
>JAAOZO010000128.1 GCA_011605715.1 Nitrososphaerota archaeon
GGAATTCTTAGCGCTACTGCAACTTCTTTAGCAACAACTACGCCTCCGCGAGGTATTGCAAGCAAGATTGTATTCTCTTTGTCCTTTACTATAGGCTTAAGCTTCTCTGAAAGTAACCGACCGGCTTCTTCTCTATTTCTAAACATACTTTGAAGCAAACACGACTAAAATTTAAGCCTTTGTAGCATAGTATTATAGAACCGCTTTAGGATAAGTCGTAAAATCCTATGAGTTCAAAAAAGATAGACGTAAGACTAAGAAATGTTGATACTCTCACAATAAAGTTAAGAGATTCTCCAATCTCTGCTTCCTCGCCACTAAGCCTACCAAGCATAGGCGAAGAAGCTTCATCTGAAGTTAAGTTTAGTCAAATAAACCTATTCTCTAAGCATATAGCTTTTAAAGGCTAAAAACACGTATCTCAAGAAACTAAGAGGGCGAAAACTTTATTTTGTACTCATTATTACAAATGCGCAAAAATGGATACAAATGACCTTGTTGCTAAAGAAATGTTCTTTACAAAAGGCGTCGGAGTACATAAAGAGAAACTCGCAGCATTTGAGCTCGCATTAAGAGATGCAGGAATAGCGGCCTTCAATTTAGTTCCAGTTTCGAGTATAATTCCACCAGGATGTAAGATAATCTCAAGAGAAGAAGGACTAAAGAAATTAAAACCAGGCCAAATGATTTTCGTCGTTATGGCAAGAAATGAAACAAATGAACCAAATAGGTTAATAGCAGCTAGTGTAGGTGCTGCAATACCCTTAGATGATGAAACCTACGGTTACCTGAGCGAACACCACTCCTTTGGACAAACAGAAAAGAAAGCAGGAGACTATGCAGAAGACCTTGCAGCATTTATGTTAGCTTCAACTCTGGGTGTACCATTTGATCCAGAGAAGAGCTGGGATGAACAAAAAGAGATTTGGAAGATAAGTGGTAAAAAAGTTAGAACTACTAACATTACTCAATCAGCAATTGGAAATAAAGATGGGCTTTGGACAGCTGTACTAGCTGCGGCAGTCTTCATACTTTAAGTATGAGAACATATACAACATGTATTTATTGTGTTACAGATGACATTTACAAAGCTACAGCAAGCTTACCAGAAGGTAAAAGAAAAGAAGTTTTATTAAAAGTACTAAAGATGATTTTAGAAAAGTACGATGAAAAACAAGAACCTTCTGTATTAATTACAGAAGCCCACAGAATTCTTAAAAATGTAACAAATACAAAAGATCCATTTTACAGTGCAAAGAAAGTTTCACTAAAAGCTGGAAGAAAAATAGCTAGAAGAATTTCGAGAGGATTAGATAAGCTAGAAAAAAGAGAAAGACTTCGAACTTTAATTAAAGCTTCAGCGGTATCAAACATTCTTGATATAAGGACAATAGGAGTTGGATACAAAAATAAGGTTGAAGAGCTGGAAGCACAGTTTTGGAGCTTATTTAAAGAGAAGCTAAAAGTTGACGACAGTAAAAAAATAGCCTCGCTCCTTATGGAAGGAGGAAAAGATATAGTTTACCTTCTAGACAACGTGGGCGAGCTTCCACTTGATTCGATGCTAATAAAAGAAATTTCAAAAAACAACAACATAACTGTAGTAAGCAGGAGCGGTCCAATGACGAGCGATGCTACTTTAGAAGATGTAAAGAAATTTTCAGATATTGAAAAATTTTCAAAAGTAGTGGAGTCAGGCTCCGATACGCTTGGAATAATATTTGAACAAAGTAATACAGAAGTTGTTGATCTAATAAGGAAGTCAGACATTGTTATAGGTCAAGGGCAAGCAAACTTTTACAGTATTTACGATAACGCTGACAAAATAAGAGGAACTGCAATAAGTATGATGTTCACCAAATGTAGTATAGTCTCTAGAATTTTTGGTTATGAGAAAAAAATAGGAGTTGCGTGTATAGTAAAAGAATAGGTCTAGACGATAGACGAGAAGAATAAAAGCAACTTTAGTAAAAAGTCCGAAAGAGATTTATATGTAAGCGTAAATTGAAAGAGTATGGAGATAATAGGAATCTCGAGTGAAGACATAATAGCAGACCTTCCAATAGTTGCAGTCCTAGTCATCTGGAATCTTTTCGTGATTCTTGTGCTGTCTAAAGAAGTTTATAAATTTGCCTTAAGAAAAGGAAGATCAGAACATTCTTCTATGTACTTTTCAAGGAAAGTTATTCACTTCTTAGCAGGTGGTCTTACAGCGGCTTTATTACCTTTCATCGCCAAAGAACCCTTTTTACCAGCTTTACTAGCTTTTGGATTTGCACTAATGACATACGTACCACATAAAATTAACAAACTAATGTACTGGTTTCAAGATCCAGAAAATGCTTATGAAGTGGATTTTACGATAGTTTGGGGTATAGTTATTCTTTTAACTTGGTATATAGATAAGACCTTTTGGCTTGGAGTAATACCAGTTCTCTTTATGTCTTGGGGAGACGGAATTACAGGAATTATAAGGAATTTAATGTACAACAAACGAACGAAAGCATGGGAAGGTACAATGGGAATGCTTATACTAGACACCATAATTGGAGCAAAAATGGGTTTAGCAGGAATCATTGCTGCAGTTGTTAGTGCGCTTGTTGAAAGAATAGAATTCTTGGATGATAACGTTTCAGTTCCATTAGTTAGTCTTATTATTCTACTTATTGCAAAAATTTACTTTACACCGCTCACCATTCCTTTATTTTAGCTTAAAAGTACAACTAAAGTTTTTGTCGCAAAGTTAAAAAAGTTCTTTTTTCTAGTTAACGAAAGAGAATGCTAAGAGACTACAAAGGACTAAATGAGCTTTATGACCTCGTAGAGGGGAAAAGTAAAGCAACTTTAATTATAAAGGGAGGCAAAGTTTTAAACGTTTATACAGAAGAAGTCATAGAAAATGCTGACATTGCAATCTACGACGATAAGATAGTAAAGGTAGGAGACTGTTCAAGTCTTCTAGGAAAAGAAACAAAAGTACTAGACGTAAAAGAAAAATTTGTTGTTCCTGGTTTTATAGACTCGTTCTTAATACTTGAATCTTCTATGCAGACACCAGCCACCTATGCAAGGTATGCTTTAAGTGGAGGAGTTACAACAATAATACTTTTTCCTGCTCCATTGTACAGACTTTTTAAAAAGGAAGGAATAAAATTCTTTGAAGAAGAATTATCAAACACTCCAGTTAGGTTTTATTATATGGTTCCTTTGATAGCTGATGAAAAATTATCAGCTATATTGCCAGACCACGAAACTTTCGTTGAATTTCTGCTAAACAAAAAAGTTCTTGGAGTTCTTGGATTTTCAAAAAGTTTAGGGGAATTAGACTTCAAGAACGTCATTAACCAATATATCTCTGATTCGATACTGTCAGGAAAACCAGTTGGTGGAATTGCACCATTGGATGAAAAGTTAATCGACGTTTTTTCAAACTTAGGACTGAGATTTTTTACCTACATACGAAGTGAAAAAAGTGCAATGAAGGTTCTTAGAAATGGGGGCTACCTCGTTTTAAGTTTACTTGACCGTTGGAAATTAAAAGAAATTATAGAAATGGTCATCAAAAATAAAGTACCTACAGATGGAATTGTACTTAGTACTGGGCTATTAGACATAAGAGAACTATCAAAGGGGAAACACTTAAGTAATTTACTGAGTTATATTGTTAATCTAGGGATCGACCCAATTAAAGCTATTAAATTTTTAACAGTAAATCCTGCTGGGTTATTTGGAATAGAAAATAAGATTGGATCGATTGCTCCTGGAAAATTAGCAGACATTGTCGTGTTAAAAGACTTAACTAAGTTTGAGGTCTATGCAACAATAGTAGATGGAAATATTGTTTTTTCAGACAACGAATTTCGCGTTAGCTCTAAGATTTCAAGTTATCCAAAATATTTAACAGAGACTATAATCTACCCTAAGAGTTTAAATTCTGAACTTCTTCAAGTTAATACCACTTCAGGAAATAATGTCAAAGTGAGAGCAATAAAAGTAAACAACAAAAATATCTATACAGAAGAAGAGATGGTCGCACTTTCAGTAGTAAAGGGCAAAGTTATGTGCGACATTACGAACGACATCCTACATTTATCACTTGTTGATAGAAAGGGAGAATACGTACAAAATGCATTCGTAAAAGGAATTGGACTTAAAAAGGGAGCAATGGCTCTAACTTTGAATCTTGGATCTAATGAAATAATAGCGATAGGTACCAATGCAAAGGATATGCTCGAAGCGATTAATATTCTAACTAAGATAAATGGAGGTATTTCTATAGTAGAGGATGGACGTAAGGTGTATTCGCTTCCTCTACCTCTAGCGGGGTTCATGAGTTTTGAAGTTACAAAGCAACTATTCTTCGAGACTGAAGCGTTGTATAAAAACTTGTCTAAGATTGGGTGCAAAAATGAAAAAAGTTTACTTGTAATTTCGACATTATCTGATGTGAATATTCCAAAGATTAGAATAACAAGAAATGGACTATTTGACGTAGAAAATGGAAAATTTGTAGAAACAGTTATCATTTAGGATTTAAATTTTTATTTAAATCAAAGATAGCCTTCGTCTTTCAACTTTTTCTCTATATCTCTAATTTTATCGCTTATGTCTTCACCCAAATCTCTTTTAGGAGTAACTTTATGTGAAGAAGGATAACCACCAATCTCTAAGAATGCTTTCTTTGCTAAATCGTCTGCTTCTCCCTTCTCAAAATCTTTCCAACCACTAAAATGGATGTAGCCGTCTATGTCGACCCAAGATAAATTAAAGGAATCGAGCGAATTTCTTTCTATTACTACAGCGACCCTATCTAAGTTCCTATGTAGAGACAAAGGAGCTGTAAAAACCCTTTGTGGATCAATTTCATTGTCAACTCTAACACCTATTGGTAGATCCTTCCTAATTTTTCTTATTATGTACTCAGTAACTGAATAGGCTAAGTCAAGAGGATGAATCTTTTTATAAATTTCTGGAGAAAACGCATTGTCGTTTATGTGTATATGCATTCCTTCGCCACTCCACTTGAACATCACAGATTTAGAAACATTTTCTGATTCAAGTGCTTTTAATATTAGTTTAGCTGCAAAGATAGCTAGCCTCCAATCGTCTTTTTCAAGGTCGATATCCCAAGTTGGCATTGCAGCAATAGCATTGCTTAAGTCTTTTACATCTTCTTCGAGCAAAACTCTGTTGAAACGAAGCACACTTGAATAAAAAGTTCTTGGAAAAAATATTTTTAAGCTTTTCATTATAGCTTCAATGTCATCTGGATCACCTATGGCTAGTGGATGCCCATTCTTTTTGTACCTAAACATTAGGTTTCTGTTCTTCTTGTCTTTTCTTTGACAATGAACGGCGATCCACCTGTTTTTCGAAAACGAAAATATCTCTTCTTTAACTTCTCTCTTTGAGTAGTGCTCTACTACTTTTTCAAAATCTACCTGTTTTGGCGGCGATGTCATTTCATTAGCATTTTATGCGTCAAAAATTTCAACTTCTGGCTTTTGGTCGAATACTTTAGCTAAAAGAATTTTTTTATCTCCTATAATTTTCCATTCTCCTTCGTAAATCTTTTCAGAAGAGACTACCAATAAATCTTTTTCTAAATTGTACGTCATAACAAAATAGGGTGTTTCCTTAAAACAGAAAGAGGAATTAACTTTTGGCTCATA
>JAAOZO010000146.1 GCA_011605715.1 Nitrososphaerota archaeon
ATCAAAGTTTAAGTGCTGGAAGAGTTCAAACACCTGTGCTGGGCTGGATAATAAAGAGATGGCAAGACCACAAGAAAAAGCAATACGTGTTTAAAATCTTTTTACCAAACAATGTTTCCTTCTCTATAGTTAAGGCAAAAGGTTCGATCAAGAATGTAAAGGATTACGTAAGCAATCTATACACTGCCTGGAGAGTTGAAGATCTTGGTAGCTTTAAAGAAACGCTTTCTCCTCTTCCTCCATATACAACAAGTGATTTAATAAAAGATGCCAGTAGGCTTCTGGGCTTTAGTGCTGAGAAAACAATGACTGTAGCTCAACAGTTATTCGAGCTCGGTCTAATCACTTATCACAGAACCGATTCTACAAGAGTTTCCTCGTATGGTATTAAGGTGGCTAAGGATCTTATAGAGGACTTATATTCATCTGATGTTTTTCAAGCTAGAAGCTGGGAGGTAACAGGTTCAGGCATACAAGCTGCACATGAGTGTATAAGACCTACAAGAGCTATCGATCTTAAGACCCTACAAAATCTAGTAAGAACTGGAACTTATCGCTTTCCAATAAAGCTAACAAACGATCACTTTAAGCTTTATCAAATTATACTTAAGAGATTCGTAGCAAGTCAGATGAAAAATGCAGTTATACAAAAACAAAAAATTAAGATTTCGAACGATGTAGTGGGGGAGGAAGTAGAACTTTCAATTAGTACTAAAGTTCTAGAGCCAGGATACACTTTAGCAACAGGTGCTCATGTTTTGCAGCCAATTAATGCAGGGCTATTTAAACCAAGTAAAGTTGATAAGTATCTAGTGCCTTCCACTTCTCTTTTCACACAAGGAGAAATTGTTGAAGAGATGAAGAAAAATGGAATAGGCCGACCTTCAACCTATGCTAAAATAGTAGATACTTTACTGAAGGAAGGGTATGTACGCGATTACAATGGTAGACTGATCCCGACAAAAAAAGGCATTTCTGTTTTTTCATTTCTTAAAGAAAAGTATGGTACTTTTGTCTCAGAAGAACTAACCAGAAAGCTCGAAGAGACTCTAGATAAAATAACAAGTAACGAAGTAAATTACGTTGAAGTTATTGACTCTTTGTACAGTGAGATAAAAGCTCTTCCACCTTAAGTCTTTTGGAACTAAATATTTTATAGCCAAAACCCTCGACTAAAAGCGTAAACCTTTTAATCTAGCATTAAAAATCAAATTGCAGAGTTGGTTACTAACTTACCTCCTCAGGCTCAAGCTCAATACAAAAAAGTGGTGAGTTCGAAAACAAAGAAGGAGAAACTTGAAAACCTTAAAATTTTTCTATCTATGATACCTGAACATAAGGGAACAGAAAAATTAAGAGCGCAGGTAAAGAAACAAATCTCAAAGCTCGAAAAAGAAATGGAGGAGGAAAAAGAAAGGAAAAAGCGAATAAGTCAAAGAAAGGCTTCGATCGAGATTGAGAAATCCAGCAATAGCTTAGTTTTTCCTTTACTTTATCTTAGTCAAGAAACTTTAAGTAAGGTTATGCTTAGCTTCAATGAAAAGTTAGACTTATGGACTTTTCTAAGTAAGCCCATAACTACAGAAATCGAAAAAGTTAAGTTAATCATAGTTCCTATCCCGTTGCAACTTATTCAAGAATCAACTTATCTCGAAGCACTAGCACAGGCTGATTTAATCTTCCTTCTAATCTCCAATCAAGATGAAATAAAAGATTTTTTTGAGGCAATAAGCTTTCTAAGGTCTCGTAACTTTTATCTACTAAATAAAGAGTCAGAGGCAGTTGTTGTGAAGTCTAGTATAAAGGGAATTCTCTTCGAGGGAAAATCTAGATTTATTGAAGATATCGAGGAAGTAAAGAAAAATCTGCTGGGGGTAAAAATAGAGGGGGTAACCATTAGGTTGCAGGAACTTACAACAAGTTATGCATTAGAAGCTTCTGTTAAGCCAAACTCAAGAAAATTAAGCTATTTGGTAGTTGTTGACGATAAAGCTTATGAAAATTGTGATAAAATAAGAAGTGAGTTTATAGAAAAAATATCTTATCCAATTGTTGTGAGGCTGGAAGAGTTAGGTAAAAAAAGCTTATTTTTAGAAAGAGTTCTCTCCATATGTGAAAAAATAAGAGTTTTTACAAAAGAACCAAGAGAAAAAGAGTATTCTAATGAACCAATACTTCTGCCGAAGGATTCTTCTGTATTAGATTTAGCACGTAAAATACATAAGGAGTTAGCTGAAAACTTCAAGTATGCCCTTATAATACGAGGAAAGGACCAACGAAAAGTGATAAAGGTTGGAAAAGATTTTAAGTTAAACGATGGGGATGTTGTTGAAATACATTCACGTTGATAAAGACGAATTTCGTCTTATAAAAGTAGGCTGCTATGAGTTGCTCTTACATCCTTCTGTCTATCCTCCATCTGAAGACACGTTCTTTCTTTTTGACACCTTAGACTTTTTTATTAATTCGTTAAAACTTAAAGTTGTAGCAGAACCTTGTACTGGTAGTGGGCTTGTATCGATAAGGATAGCTTCACTTGGAGCTAACTTATTGGCTTCAGACCTTAACTTTTTAGCTTGTTATGTTGCTAAAGAAAATTTAAAAAAGAATACATTGTACTACAACGTAAACGTTGTTTGTGGTAACGTTCTAGATTTTGTTAGGGGAGGAAGTCTATCCTATATAGTTTGTAACCCTCCTTACCTTCCAGATGAAAGAAAGGATCTTGACCGCTTTTTATGGTGGAATGGTGGCGAAGATGGAGTCGAACTTATAGAAAAGTTAATCGCTTCAGCAAAAAATACATTAAAAAGAGGTGGAGGTCTCTTATTTTTAGCTTCGAACTTAACAAATCTAACTCGAATAAAGAACCTTCTAGTTAAGAGCGGTTTCTCACTAAAGCAAACAGTAGCGAAGGACTTGGGCGAAGAACAACTTATTGTTTTTTATTCCACCAAAGAAAGTTAGAATCTAATAACTTTTGAAAGCCCTAAAAATTCTTCTGGTGTTAACTGAAAAACTCTTTTTTCCATTATTTCTTTAAAACTTTTGGTCACCTCTTCTTTGTTCTTAATATTTGAAAATCTAATTGCTTTCTTAAGTAGCTTTAATCTGTACTTAAATAATTCTTTTAATGTACACTCTAGGGTACGAAAGTCTATACTTTCAAAAGACTTATTCTTCGGAGTTATTCTTACTAACGCTATATCTACTTTTGGAGGAGGAAAAAAACTTAGTCGGTTTATGGTCTTTATTATACTCACTTCTGCAAAGAAATAAGAAATAACAGAAAGTCTTCCATAGCTCTGCGTTCCTGGTTTAGCTACAAGCCTATTCGCGAATTCTTTCTGAAATGTTAAGATAGCAACACGAGGATGTTCTCGTAGTACTTTTAAAAAAATTTTAGAAGAAATTGAAAATGGTGGATTTGAAACATTTACTTGATGATTTGGTGTTTGACTTCTTAAATAGTCTTCGTTCATTAAAACTACGTTGCTTCTATCTTTAAATTTATTTAATAAAAAGTTAAAAAGTTTCTTGTCTGGTTCATATATATAAAGTTTTTTAGGGTTAAATTCCAGTATTTTTTCGGAAAGGAATCCCATTCCACCTCCAATCTCCACTACTTCATCTTCATTAGTTATTTGGGCTTCCCTTAACATTAATTCTAGAAGTTTCTCATCTAGAGCAAAATTTTGTCCCATCTTTTTGTTCGGCTTAACCTTTATTCTTCTTAGTAGTCGCAGAATTTCTAATTTGTCCAACTCCCTTTTTCACGTCGTCCTTATTATCTAACAAAAAGCTTATATTTCTGCTTTGTAGAAAGTTCCTCCTTAATTCTTTCTGCTATTATTTCCTTTATGTTGCTTACTCCTGTCCTTTCCTCAAATTCTTCAAATGACTTAAATGCGCTTTTTTCTCTTTCTTCTATTATCTTTTTTGTGATGTTTTTTCCAATTCCGGAAAGTAGTTCATAGCTATGTAGCTTAGGTGTTATTAGCCCCATTGAATTTATCATTCCTATGAATCTCTGTTCATTTAATTCTATAATCCTTATTAGCACTTGTTTTAAGTTGTCTTTTGCTTCCATCGTTAAGTCCTCATAGTAAATTCTAGAAAGAACGGCAACTGTTCGTTGTTCTTCTCTCGAAAAAAGTGGTACTCTTTGTCCTATAGCGAGTCTTCTTCCTCCGAAAACTTGAAGCTCCAAAAGGAAAAAATACTCCTCCCCTACCGCCTGCGCATATGGAATAGGTTCCTTTCTCCAAAACCGTTTTGGTGTCCCTCTATCCATGTAATCTAAAATCCAAGCAAAGTTCTCTTTTTGTCTTCTCTCCATTTTTTACCTCACTCTCTCCTTAACCAAAAATAGGATGGGGTAATTTCTTTACAGAAGATGAAAGTATTAAGAATAAAGAGTAATATTTTTTAAAGTATTTTCCTAAGTAAATTAAGGTCCAAGTTCTTAAAAGTTCATACGGCTTTTTAAGGTACATCTCTACGTTCTTACTACTTATAATCTCATGGATTTCTTTAAAAACTTTAGCTTCTTGTACTTTCCTTATGTGCTCTTATAACGTCCTAGGAGAAAACTTTTTCTAAAGGCTTTTAAATAATCAATGTTCTAAAGTTTGAATTTAAGGTGACCTAATTTAAAGCTTAAATACTAAGCTGTAAAACTGAGTTGCTAGAAACAATGTCAAAAATTCTTGATGCCGTGTATTTTATCGATCACCTTCTAGATTATGTAGTGGATAAGTTTAGTCAATGGGTAAGTTCAGAGTCTCTTAGGTTAAAGGAGCTCCTTTATATTATTCTTATAGCTTTTATTTCTCTTCTGCTTGCAGGTGTTCCATATGTTTTGGTCTATCGTCCTCCATTGGTTTTTCCAGCTTCCAATGCTATGGGGCTAACTTTCATCGATCCTGATAGGTATGGAGAAGGTGTTTTTGAGTGCTTTATCGTTGCTGCTCTTTATTTTTCCGGTCTTTATGGCATGAAACTTCTATATGAAAGGCTCGATAAAATAACTCCTTCGAACAAGTCAGAAATTGCCTTAATACTTGTAGCTGTAATTCTTGTTATTGGTATGCTTTATTTAGTAGGTACATGGAAGTAAGTACTTCACTTTTGCTTACCACGGAACTCTTTTTACCTTAAGTATATACCCCACAACATTAGTAAATAAATGAATTAAAGGAACTGTAAAAATGAATGCTATTGTTGTATAAACATCTAAATGGCTTATTGGATAAGAAAACATAAGAGCCCCAAAAACAAAATCATACTGATCAAGTAATGGAAATGGCTGACCTGGTTTTATTTTCATCCTTCTTTTAATAAACGCTCCAATTAAATCTCCAATTAAAGCTCCAAAGGATAGTGCCATACTTAGCATTATACTTCTATTGATCAACACTCCAATTAGAAATCCTGTTGTTCCTCCTCCTATAAAACCTCCTATGGTTTTGTTTTTACCAAAAATTGGCTCGGAATCTATGAATTTTTTTCCAAAATCTATTGGATAAATTCCTTTGAAGATAACAGCACTAGCATTTGCAAATAAAGCTGGAGCCATAAATGTATATCCTTTTATTAAAGCCGAAATCAACGTGTAAAAGTTTATTCCTATC
>JAAOZO010000070.1 GCA_011605715.1 Nitrososphaerota archaeon
AGTGAACGAGAAGCCTATTGTTGTTTAACTGCTGTCTCAAAGTAACTTCAACGCTTCTTGGACAGTTCTCTAAAGTTATCAGCTTCCTAGCCATTAAGCTGGTAGCATTAGCTAAAATACTTCTGTAGTCTGGGTTGTGGTAGTTGTAGTAGTGTTCAAAGAAGTTTCCAGCTATGTAGAAGCTTTTTCCACTTCCATACTCATTAATCAAGAAAGCAGAATTGTCAGAAAGAGGTGGAACCTTCACATACCTTGCAGGCATCTTTTTGTGGTACATTGCAAGAGCTTTAGAAGTGGTAGGACGAACTTCTACTCCGTACACTGGAGAGGGAAGTAAGCTAGTGCTAAGGTTCTCTAATATAGGGTGCTTTTCTACTATGCTTATGTAGTCTAGCCTCATTGGTCCAAAAACACCTCTTTCAACTCTAACGCCAAACACTTCAGAGAGCCTAAAGTCATCAAGAAGGTTACCATATTCATCGTACCTTGAAGTTTCAAAGCTGGCAATCAAGTTGCCTCCATTTTTAACGTAGCTCGATATCACCTCAGCCTTATCTTTAGATATGCATGCACAGTTTGGAGCAATCAGAAGATCGTATTTGCTTAAAGTTTCAAACTTTAATGCTTCCTCGTCCAAGACAACAAAAGGCACATGAGACCTTACAAGAGCTTCGTAGCAACCAAGGAAGCTTGCATAGAAATTTCCTGCTGCTTCTTTCTTTTCAAGCTTTTCTCCCTGAGGTGTGAAGTCTGTAACTGGAACGCTTGCTCTATAGTAATCTGCTGTCATGCTTGACCAAAATAAGGCAACCTTAGCTAAGGGCTTAGTTCCTTCTAAGTATTCTGCATTCTTTTCTATAAACATGTTCATGTCTCCAGCCGCTAGAGCACCAGGCCTGTCTGCCTTTGATAGTGGAATACCATACCAAGGATTTGCTCCGTTTGCTAAAGTATCAGCATAAAGCAGCTTAGTTTCTGCTGGAGTTAGAATGTACTCATCCCAACCCTTGTTAGCACCTGCAATAAAAACTACCGTAGGTTTGCCCTCGGCCTGAGTTTCTATAAGCTTTGCAGTCATTCCAGGTTTCCACAAAGGCTCAGACCTAAGGTCGTAGTAAAGGAAGCCCCCTTCTGCTCCAAGTATGTCTTGGTAGGGCATTAGTCTTCGGTTGTCTCTTGCTGCAGGCCAAGCTGGCCAAAGTCCAGTGCAATTCATGTATATTACTGCTTCTGGCCTAACCTCCTTTAGAGCCGCTCTGGCATCTCTAAGGTATGCAGCTATGCTGTTGTACCTGAACTCAATAAATTTTCTCCAGGCAGGATCTTTCCAGTCTTCTTTACGAGGAAGCTCTAAACCGTACGCTTGCTTGAAGGCTTCTTGGCAGTTTTTACAGTAGCAGGCTCCTGGAACAAATATTGGACCATCTAAGAAGATTCCATCGACGTCGTAAGATGCTAAATCTCTTATACCCTGCAAAGACCACTCTCTCCAAGAGGGAGAATTTACGCATGGAGCATTTCCAGAGCCGTACAAGTTATCTATAACTTTTCCCTCAGAATTCACTTGGAGCCAGTCAGGGTGTTCTTTTCCGAAGTTAACGTTGATCCAGTGGACGTTGTAGTAAACTAGGACTTTTATTCCTCTTTTGTGAGCTTCTGGCAAATATTCGCCCAAGAAATCTCTAGGAACCTTCTTTGCTATCTTTGTCTTAAAGTAAAATACGCCCTTCTCTCCGCCGTAAACGTCGCTGCAAGTTAAATGTTCAGTGTTAAAACCAAGTTTTTTCTTAGTCTCAGCAACCTCTGCAGGATTTATTTCTAAAATTTCATCAGCGCCATATATTCCTAAGTCTGCTATTGTTAGAGGCTTATACCACCAAGATTTTTGATTCATCAACCTAATAGTAGTCGATCTAATATTTAAAATTTCCATACGTTGGCAGTTTTATTTAATTTTTAGTAAGTTTATCTTGTACTTCATGAGGTTCTCCAAGAAATTTGTTCTGAGCTTCTTTAAGTTGATCTTCTGTTGAAACTAAGAACAGTTGTATTTTTAACTTTATTTTCTTCAATCTCATAGACAACAAACTCCTCACAAAAACGAAATGTTCTGAAACGCTTCCTTTCTCACAAGCTATAGCTACTCCTACCATCTTCTCCACCAAGGACCTCTTCTTCTTCTTAATCCACGGGCTTCATATTTATTTTGAACTTCAGCCGGTGCTTCTTCTTCTTGAGTAGGTTCGGTTAAAAGCTCTAGCTCACCTTTTATAAAGTTGTTAACAACTTCTTTAACATCTTTTCCTTTAGCTTTGTAAACATCAACCAAATTGTCTCTTAAAGTATGAAAAGAAATTTCGCCTACTTCCTTTGTGATCAAAGCATCAATCTTTTCTTTAATCACAAAATTGGTAGCAAAATAACCCGCTTTACTTGCTTTTTCTTTGTAGGGATTATTTTTTGTATAGAACGCTACAATCTTTTCATCCTTTTTATTCACAGTTACGAAAATGAAATAATTTGCTCTTCCAAAGTGCTCGCTGACTTCTGAATTTAATTCTTTGTTTGTTTCAATAGGTATAGCCAATTTCAGTTCTTCGCTTTCGTAAGGCTCTATGTGGATTGTAAACGAGTCTATGTCTTCTATTTCTTTCTTAATTTTATTTTCTATACTGTCAGCTATTTCATGAGCTCTTTCAACATCGACGTGTTTTCTTACCTTTACGGTAACTTCGCCAAAAATAAAAGGGCCGGATTTTCTCAACCTTAAATCTTTAAAATCTTCTACTCCAGCGATGGAATTTATTATTTTTTTAACTTCGTCTTCGATATCTTTGCCAGGGCTGACGTCCATCAAGGCAAAAATCGAATCTTTTGCGATAAAAATTCCAGTCTTTAAAACTAAAAGAGAAAGTCCCATAATGATTATACCTTCTACATATGGAATTCTATAAAATGTTAACAATATTGCTACAAAAACGATGGTTGATGAAAATACATCTATTGCTTTCTCTTGGGAATTTGCTATCAACAATTGAGAATTTATCTCTTCTCCTACTTTTTTCATATATTTTGCTATAAGATATGAAACTATCAGCGAAATCAAGGCTATACACATTGCTTGAAAAGGCATATTTATTTCAGACAATGTAAAAATTTTTGAATATCCTTCCAATAGCAATTCAAAAGCTACGTACAATATAAATCCTGAAACAAGAAGAGTCGCTAGAGTTTCTGCTTTGTAGTATCCATAAGGAAATTTTTCTGTAGGTCTTTTTTGCGAAATTTTAAAGCCAAGCCAAGAAACAAAATTTGTTAATGAATCGGTAGCATTATGTAAAGCATCAGCCAGCAAAATTGTGGCTCCAGATAAAAATCCAACTGCAGCTTCAATTAAGGCTAATAAAATAAGAGTTATAGTAGCGATTCCTACTGCTTTTTCTCCCCTTTTCAATTTACTCATTTTTTCTTCTAAGCTCGTTGTCTTCACACCCCAATTATCTTTCTTGGACAAGTTCTCTTATTGTCTTAACAACGGAGTTAAAGTTTACCTTTCTATCCCTTTCCTTAAATCTTTCGTATAATTCTACGAGTACGTTTTTTAGTTTTTCA
>JAAOZO010000113.1 GCA_011605715.1 Nitrososphaerota archaeon
AAACACAGAACAAAAAGATACAAAATAGTAACTGAGTTCTTTATCCGTAAACTCATGAAGGAAGAAAAGGAATTCAAAATTGAAGAATTCATTAAGAAAGATTGATTTTTAACTTTTACGAAAAGTTTTGCTTCATAAAATAAGTTCGAATTTCGAACAAGAATGAAAAAGCTTATAAACAAATAGGCTTAGAATATAACTGTGGTATAAGATGTCTAACCTAGATAAAATATTTCAGAAAAGCGATTGGAAAACTGAAAAACACGTTCCAGTAATAGAACTACCTGAAAAAATAGAAAAGGGAAAAGTGTTTCAAGTAAAAGTTTCCGTTGGAAAAGAGATCCCCCATCCAAATACAACAGAGCATCACATAAGGTATATTGAGCTATTCTTCTTGCCGGAAGGAGAAAAGTATCCATATCAAATAGGAAGAGCTGAGTTTAATGCTCACGGCGAGTCTACGAAAGGGCCGAATACAAGTACAGTTTTTACCGAGCCCATGGCTCTATTTGCCATGAAAACAGAAAAACCTGGTAAGCTAATAGCTTTTTCTTTATGCAACATTCATGGCCTGTGGATGAGCGAAGAAGAGCTTAAACTTAGTTAGTTCAATCTTAGTCTTCGTTTTTATTAGTAAATTCTTTACAACGTTTTTTTCTTCTAGAGGTAAGGATTACGACCTTTATAAATTAAAAACATTTTGTGCTATTGCACAAAATTTAAATAGCCTTGAGTAACTAATTGTTAACGGTGAGGTAGAAAATGGCATGGGGCTGGTGGGGTGGATATGGGAGAGGATATGGCCTCTGGCCAGGAAGAGGGCCATTTAGCTACTTGCCACCATGGCAGAGACCTGGTTGGTACTTCGGTAGGGGTGCGTGCTGGTGGCTGTTTGGTTATCCTTGGTACTATGCTTCTCCATACTATGCGCCATATGCTAGGACTGCTCCTCCATATTGGTACTCACCATACTACTCTTACCCTTACTACTGGTGGTGAGAACTTAAATTGAGCTATTACTACAGGCGATGGCGCAGGTTTGGTTGGACACCTTACTATGGTGCTCCGCCTTACTATCCTCCAGTATACCCATATTATTCTCCTTATGGACCAATGCCCCCAAGTCCAGAAGCTGAACTAAGAATGCTGGAAGACTACAAAAAAGAGCTAGAGGAAGAGCTTCAAGATCTGCAGGATGAAATAAAAGACGTTGATGCGAGAATTGAGGAGCTTAAGAAGTTGTTATCAAAAGGCTGAACGAATTGAAGTACTTAGTTCCACTTGAAGAAGATAAAGGCGAAAACTCAAAAATTTCTTGGCACTTCGGAAGAGCACCTTACTTTGCAATAGTAAGTTTAGACCCTGGAGTGAAGCTTGAGGTAAAGCCAACCATTGGGCATACTGGTAGTAGCGATGCTTTAAATTTTGTTAGAACATACAAAGTTGATGCAGTAGTAGTAAAGGCAATTGGGCAAAGAGCGCTTCAATCTTTACTTAGCATAGGTGTAAAGGTGTATGAAACAAGAGCTGATACTCTTAACGAAATTATTAATGAAATAAAAGACAACAAACTAAAAACATACACACCTGCTGGTTCGCTTGGCTTAGTTTCGCCTTCAATTTATGGACCAACTTACACTCCATCTACTTTACAACCTTCAGTGGCTCCAACTAGTTCTGGAAAGCTTCGCGTAGCAGTAGCAACTGAAGGTGCAGGAGGACTTGAAGACATAGTTTCTGTAAGGTTTGGCAGGTGTCCAACGTTTACTTTTCTGGAAGTTGAAAATGGAGAGATTGTAAACGTAGAAGTTAAGCAAAATCCATACGCTATGGCTCCACAGGGTGCTGGAATAGCGGTTGTACAATTCATCATAAGTAGCGGAGCTAACTATGTTGTAGCAGGTGCATTTGGTCCAAATGCATCATATGCTCTTTCTCAAGCACCAGTCGTAGCAATAAATGTTCCACCAGGAACAAGAGTAAAAGACGTATTAAACTACTTAAGATAGAAGAGGGGCATAGAAAAATTAAATGATTGAAGTAGCTATAGTTAGTGGGAAGGGTGGTTCAGGAAAAACTACACTGGCATCAAGTCTTGCGTTTCTTTTAAACGAAGAAAAAATTAAAATTGTTGTAGCTGATGCAGATGTAGATACTCCTTCTCTACACTTTCTTCTACAATTAAAAGAAGTTATCTCAAACCTAAATGTAAACTTCTCAAGAAAAGCTTCGTTAGAGGAATCACTTTGCTCAAAGTGTATGAAATGCGTTTATGCATGTCAATTTTCTGCTATAACTATTACTGGCAACTTCCCAAAGATAGATAAGTACTTGTGTGAAGGATGTGGAGCTTGTAAAATAGTTTGTCCGAGCAGTGCTATAAAGATTGAAGAAACAACAACTGGAAAGCTTACAGTTGGAGTTTCAAAGTATGGTTTTCCTTTTGTTACAGCACAGCTAGAGCTAGGTGAGCATAACTCAGGTGCATTAGTTGATACGGTGCGTAGCAAAGCTAGAGAAATAGCCGCAAAAAATGGTGCTGATTTAATACTTATTGATGGTGCTCCTGGAATAGGTTGTCCTGTTACGTCAACGTTAGTTGGAGTAAGTTATGCCATTATAGTTACGGAGCCAACACCTGCAAGTGAAGATGGAGCAAAAAGAGTTCTTGAAGTTGCTAAACATTTTGGAATTAAGAGTGGCTTTGTTGTGAACAAAGCTAATATAAGCAATTATCGAGAGCATATAGTGAGTGCACTTGAAGAGCAAGGTTCAGAATACTTAGGAGATATACCACTCGACTTTTCGGTAGTAAGGGCATTGTCAGAAGGTAGACCTGTTGTGGAGTATGATTCTGTTGCTTCAAGGGCAATGAGAAAAGTGTTTTTCAGAATAAAGGAGGTCGCGCTTAAACTTTGAAGACAAACCTGGTAGCTGTTGTTGGAGGAAAAGGTGGTGTAGGGAAGACAACCGTAGCAGTAGGACTAGCTATTTCTTTATCAAAAAGTAAAAAGGTTTTGCTTGTGGATAGCGACGTTGATAATCCAAACTGTCATGAATCTTTAAACTTAAAAGTGCAAAAGTTAAAAGATGTAACTTCGTTCTTACCAAAGATAGACGAATCAAGATGTATAAAGTGCGGTGCTTGTGTTAGCTCTTGTTCCGAACACGCTTTATTTATGGTGCCAAAAACTGTTCCAAAGCTTCTTGAAAACAATTGCTCAGGATGTAAATCTTGTTTTTATTCTTGTCCCGTAGCAGCAATAGAAGAGTCCTCAAAAGTTTTGGGGGAAGTTTTCTTTGCAGAAAAAAATAACATTAAGCTAGTAGGTGGCAAATTAAAGCCAGGAGAAGCAAGATCTCCGCTTGTAGTTGAAGCTCTTATGGAATATGCTATAGGAGAAGCTAAGAACTACGATATGGTAGTTGTTGATTGTGCACCTGGCGTAGGAAGTACTGTTACTCGTGCGCTTAAAAAAGCTAACCTCGCCATAGTTGTAACAGAGCCAACTCCTCTTGGAATTAATACCTTAAAACTTTCTACAATGTTACTAGAAAAGCTTAGCATACCTTATCTTATTGTTTTAAACAGAGCAAATGTTTCTCAGGAGTTTCGTGAACGAATATTAGAAGAGCATAACGTTGTCGCTGAAATACCTTATGACAACTCTTTAATTGAAGCCAGCGCGAAGAGAAGCCATATAATTATTGAAGCTCCAAATCATCCTGCGTCACTTGCATTAGTCAAACTTGGCAATAAAATAAGCAACTTAATTAACTTAGATTAACAAAAATGCTAGCTAACAGCTTTAAAAAACAAAAGGTTAAGCAACCTTAGTTATATTGTCTAGCTTCTGGTTAAGTTCTGAAATAATAGACTTAACTTTTTTTAGTGGCATTTTTTCAGTTAAGTGTATTACAAATACTAGTTCATTTTCAACTTCTGGAGTAACTACTGGAATAACGGCAGTAACTTTGTTTGGATAACCAAAAACAAAAAACTCTGGTTTTTCTGGCTCTACTTTTTGACTTAATTCAGCTTTCGTGGGAATTAAAGAATCTGCAAAAAATGTCTCAATAATACGGTTTGAGCTTCCTAAAGCCATTATATTGGCTTCTAACTCAGAAAAAGTTAGGCTAGGTTTTTCCTTGATTTCTGGAGTAAACGTTTCTTTTTTCTCTCCTGGAGTTCGAGCTACTTCTTCCTCTTTAAAGCTTTTAGCAGAAACTTCACTTTTTATAAATTCCATTTTTGTTCTATCTTCTTTAAGTTGTTGTTTTTCAGTACTAAGAACTTGTTCTTTCTGAGTTGAAACTTGTTTTTGCTCCTCTGGTACCTCTGTTAAGTGTCTTAAGTCAGCAGCTTTTCCCTTAGTTTTTTCAAGCTGTAAAATAGCTGGACTTTCTGTTTTCCAATCTTCCTTAGCTTCACGCTCTTTTATGTACTTCTCCAGTATTCTTTTAAGATCAAGTTCTACAAATTCCTCTTCTTTGTTCGGGGACAACTTACTAAAAACAATGTACGTCTTTACATTATTTAGCTTTCATTTCTATATTATTAGACTTAATAATCTAGAGTTTTCTACTAGTTTTCTAGAGATTACTACTGATCCTATAAGTTGAAGTTGTTACTTAGATAGTTTCCATGACGGAAGCTAGAAGATTCTTATTTCATCAAATTACCGCAGGGGGACTCCTGACTTTGATCACGAAGAGGAAAATTGTGTAAAAGTGTAAAATAATTTATCCTCTTTTTACAAGACCGACGTTGAGCATGTTGCCTTGAAAGTATCTGTTTAAATGAGGATTTCAGGAAAAGCGAACAGAAGAAAGCTTCTTCTACTGGAAGAGCTTCAAATCAAACACCAGACTACTCTCAAACTATTTTACAATCTTAAAATGTGGAGAAAAACACTTATACTTTTCATCTTTGCTTCTAGGTTATTGTGAGCATTACTTGAAAGAGAGAAGTTAGAATGAGTTTAGATATCTTCTTCAAAGTATTGTAAACGAAAAACCTAATAGATAAAGTTAAATTCCTTATTTTTAGCAACTGTAGCGTAAAATAAAGAAATGAGCAAAGCACGAGTAGCGATAATAGGTGCAGGAATAGTAGGTGCAAGCATTGCAAGAGTGCTATCGCGTTATGAAAATCTTGAAGTTCACTTAATCGAGATGGAGGTTGATGTTGGATGGGGGGTTTCCAAAGCAAATACTGCTATACTTCATGCTGGTTATGATGATGATCCTAATCTTTATCCAAATAGAGCAAAGTATTGCGTAAGAGGAAACTACCTATGGCGAAAGTGGACCAAGCAACTTCAAATACGAGCGTCATGGAATGGTTCACTGGTTCTTTCTTTTTCAGAAGAAGACGAAGAAGAGCTGTACAACTTACTAGAACGAGGAGAAAGAAATGGAGTAAAAGGGTTGAGGATAATCGAGAAAGACGAGATTCAAAAGTTAGAGAAAAACGCGTCGCCAAGTGCAACTTTAGCACTTTGGGCCCCAACTGCTGGTCAAATTTCTCCTTTCGAAGCTGTTACTGCTCTAGTTGAAAATGCAGTAGAAAATGGCGTAATTCTTCATCTTGAAACAAAAGTTTTAGACATTGTTGAAGATGGAACTAGAGTAACTAAACTTGTAACAAATAATGGAGAAATTGAAGTTGATTGGGTAATAAATGCTACAGGTCTTTACGCTGATTATATAGCTGAGCTAGTTGGAGGAAGCGAATTTAAGATAACTCCAAGGAGGGGTGAATACTTCTTATTTGATAGTACTGCTGAACCAAAAGTTTCAAGAATACTCTTTCCAGCTCCAAAGCCTAAGTCAAAAGGCGTAGTTGTAACAACTACTGTTGATGGAAATTTAATGATTGGGCCAAATGCCACTGACTTACCTGAGGAAGAAAAAGAAAATAAAGAAACTACACAGGAAGGCTTAGAAGAAGTTTGGATAAATGCCTCAAAGTTAGTTAAAAGTTTACCTTCGAAGAGTAAAGTAATAAAAACGTTTGCGGGACTAAGACCAGAACCAACTGGAGGCGATTTTATAATTAAACCCCACGATTCTTTACTTGGATTCATAAATGTTGCAGGAATGAGGTCTCCAGGACTAACATCCGCTCCCGCTGTCGCATATGAAATTCCGAAAATGTTACTACACCTTGGAGCTAGATTAGTTCTAAAGAAGAATTGGAATCCTACTCGAAAAAGGATAATCAGATTCTCAGAAGTTTCTAACAGAAGAAAAAATAAACTTATAGCAATGAATCCCCTATATGGAAACATAGTTTGCCAATGTGAAATGGTTACAGAAGCCGAGGTAGTAGAAGCAATAAGAAGAGGTGCAAGAACAATAGAGGGCGTAAAGCTCAGAACAAGAGCTGGAATGGGAAGGTGCCAAGGCGCTTTTTGTAGAGCAAAGATAGCAATGATACTTTCAAGAGAACTAAAAATTAAGCCATGGCAGGTAAGAGTAAAAGGAGCAGGTTCTGAAATTGGTGTTGGAGATTTGTTTAGTTTACTGCACGAGTGATAAAAATGTACACTTATGATCTCATAGTAATAGGAGGAGGCGCTTCTGGAATAGCTGCTGCTATAAAAGCAAAAGAACTTGGAGTGAAGAAAGTTGCTCTAGTGGACGAGAAAAGCTACCTTGGAGGTGTTCTGCCACAATGTATACACTCTGGCTTTGGATTAGTTTACTTCAAGGAAGATCTTACTGGTCCAGAGTTTACAGAAAAATTAGTTCAAAAAGCGAAGAAGTTAAGCTTTGACGTCTATAGCGACACTTTTGTATTCAAGATAATTTATAGGGATTACTTTGAGAAACTTGTTTACGCAGTTTCAAAGCATGGAATTAAGAAGCTAAAAACAAAGACAATAGTATACTCTGCAGGATGTAGAGAAAGAAGTATCTATGAAATAGGTGTTGTTGGGAGTAGACCTTCTGGTATTTTCACAGCTGGGGAGGCTCAAACGTTAATGGACATTTATGGAATAATGCCCGGGAAGAACATTGTAATAGTTGGCTCGGGTGATGTAGGACTAATAATGGCAAGAAGGTTTGCATTACAAGGGGCAAACGTTAAAGCAGTAATTGAAATAATGCCATACCCTGGTGGACTAACTAGAAATATAGTTCAATGTCTTAATGACTTTAATATTCCTCTTTTGTTAAGCCATTCTGTTTTAAGAGTTATTGGAAAAGATAGAATCGAAGAAGTTGAGGTTTGTAAGGTAGATGAAAGCAAAAAGTGTATTGAAGATAGTATTTTTAGAATAAAATGCGATACTTTGATTATTTCAGCGGGGCTTGTTCCTAGAGTAGAGTTACTAGAAGACTTAGGAATTTCTATTGATCCGTTAACAAAAAGTGCAGTTGTTAACGATAGACTGGAAACTTCTTTGCCTGGAATATTTGTAGCTGGAAATGCTCTAGTTGTCAACGATTTAGTTGACTATGCAGTAGAGCAAGGTGAGGTTGCAGCTCAAGGAGCAAGTGAATTTGTCTTCAACAATGGAATCAGTGCTGCGCAATGGAAAAAAATAAAACTCAATGGAAATATTAGATTCTTTGTTCCTCAACTCATAAGTGGAGAAAGGGATGTAATAATGTATGGTCGAGTTATTAGTCCGGAAGAGAAAGTTAAGCTTGAGATTAACGAAATCAAAAAAGAAATTTCCTTTTTTAGGGTAAGACCTTCAGAAATGATTAGGTTAAGATTGAACAAGGACGAACTAAGTAGTGTGAAAACTAAAAGTTTAACTTTTTCTATTTCTAAGAGAAGTGAGTGATCTAGCTTGAGTAACAAAAGAAAAGTAGTAAAGCTGACATGTATAGTTTGTCCAATCGGATGTGAAATAGAAGTTATTGCTGAAAATGGTAATATAATTTCAATAAGTGGAAACAAATGCCCAAACGGTGAGAAATACGCAAAAGAAGAAGTTTTTCATCCGAAGAGACTGGCTTTTACAGTATTAAGGTGCAAAAATGGAACCATGCCAACTGTAGCTGTGAAAACAAGTAAACCTGTCTCAAAGTTTTTGATTCCAAGCATAATGAAATATTTATCAAATGTTGAAGTTTCAGCTCCACTAAATGTTGGCGATGTTGTTGTACAAAATATTTTAGACTCTGGTGCAGATGTAGTCGTTACGAGAAGCGTAGATCTCTTAGAGTGCAACTCATAGATAAGTGGACTTAAGCTTTAAGTAGTTAAGCTCAAAAACACTTATATAGGCTTCAATTATTTCTATAGAAGTAACTATGAATGTGATAGACTTGTTGCCCCCATGGGTTCGAGTGTATACGCCATTCATAGTGGCATGGATTGTGTCGGCTATTGTAATAATG
>JAAOZO010000239.1 GCA_011605715.1 Nitrososphaerota archaeon
AGGTTCCATGGTTCTATGAGGTCAGCGTACCTTCTTTTTAAGTACAACACCCCAATTCCCATAGGTCCAAGCATCTTATGAGCTCCAAACGCCATGAAGTCACAGTCTAAGTCTTTTACATCCACAGGCATATGAGGAACAGATTGCGCAGCGTCAACAACTAAAATTGCATCATAAGAATGAACGATCCTTGAAATTTCCCTTATAGGATTCATTGTTCCAAGAACATTAGAAACGTGAGTTAAAGAAACAACTTTAGCACCTTCTTTCAGTAAAGCTTCCAACTTTTCAACATTTACTGTCCAATTTTTATTTGTGTGAACTATCTTAAGTGTACAGCCTTTTGCCTTACAAACTTTCAGCCATGGAAGCAAGTTACTATGATGCTCGAGTATACTAGTAACGACCATATCCTTAGGATTTAGAAAGTTCTCAGCAATTACGTTTGCGATGGCATTTAAAGAGTCTGTTGTTCCACCTGTAAATACAATTTCTTCCTGATCTGCGTTTATGAAGCTTGCAACTTTCTTTCTTGACTGAAAATAAAGTTCAGTTGCTTCTTCTGCAAGAGTATGTAGAGACCTTCCAACGTTCGCGTTCTTTAAGAAATAGAAATTTTCAATAGCTTCAATAACTTGCCTTGGTTTTTGAGAAGTGGCAGCATTATCGAAATAAATTAGAGGCTTTCCATTTATCTTTACGTTAAGTATAGGAAAATCACTTCTTATGTCTTGTGGGTCAAACAACTCTTTCACCCTTTAAGAGAGCCTATAAGATAACCTTTTATTTCTTCGCTTTTAAGCATTTCAGATTCCATACTATTTAACGCATACTCTATGAAGCCTGCTGAAACTAGAAGAGTAGCCTCGTCTTCGCTTAAGCCTCTGCTCATAAGGTAGAATAGTTCGTTTTGAGTTATTCTACTTAAGGAGATCCCATGAGAAGCTGAAATCTTGTTTCCTCTTGTCCTTAAGTTTGGAATAGCATAGGCTTTCGAATCTTCAGTTAGCAAGATTACTTTTCCCTTTATAGAGGTAGAAGACGAATTGAATGCGATGTTGCTCCAGTCTTTTATTATTATTGTTCCATTTTTAGTTATTCCAAAAGATTCTACTTTACTGTGGGTATCTTCTTCTAGGTGGTCAACTAACAGGTTGCTATCAACGAGACCACTTTCTTGGCTTTGAAGCAAAGATTTAAGGTTAAACTTAGAATGCTTTCCAACCATTTGAACTTCTATACTTGAGGAACATACAGAGTTACTACTTTGAACTAAATTTAAGTTTAGTAAAGAATTTTCCTCCATTTTTATCCTGAAGTCTATTACTGAGCTATATTTAAATGAAGAGAAGAATATGTTAAGAGTTAAAGCCGAGTTTTTATCCAAACGAATATATGTAAGCTCGTGAAGGACATCTTTAGAAGAATGCTTTATGTCGATATCTAAAATTGAGCTTTTATCTGCATGTATTATATTAAAAAGAGAAATTGGAATAGTTGTTGCAACAGAATAAAAAACTCGATTCTTTTCATTACTTTTACTGTGTATGAGTGCGCCCCAGCTTGAGAGCGCCAAGCTATTTGCTTCCATTTGATCTTTTAGTTTTTCGCTTTGTACAATTTCTACGATTTTGTTAAGAGAATCCTCGTCTAAATTAGTCGTGGAAGAAATAGAACAACCATTAGAATCACATGTGTAAACTTTAGCTAAATTGTCCTCTAGGAGTATTACATCATTGTAATCCTTATATTGTGATTGCTCTACAGCTTCTTTTATCTCAACTTTCTTTATCCTCTTACTTTCTAGAAAAATTTTTTCTGTATCTAAGTATTTCCACCTCTCATTATACTTAAAAAGAGAAGAGTTTTCGTCAAAGTATTTCCAGCTTGGGGGGTGTAAGTGCTTCGACTCCTCATGCTTAATTTCTTTTAGTTTTTCTATCTCATCTTTAAGGCTTTTTTTATCCATCACCCAACAACACCTTCTCCTTCAAGTTCAAGCTCTATGAGCCTATTCAGCTCAAGAGCATATTCTAAGGGGAGGTTCATCATAATGGGCTCCATAAAACCTCTTGTGATCATAGCCTTAGCTTCAGTCTCACTTAGGCCACGACTCATTAAGTAAAACAGTTTTTCTTCCTCTATTCTACTAACTGTTGCTTCATGTGTAACTTCGGCATCACTTTCATAAGACTCAATGTAAGGATACGTTGCAGACTCAGAAAGGTCATCTAACAACAAAGCATCACACTTAACAGAAGAAACGCTACCTTTTGCGCCTTTAGAAACATGAACCAACCCTCTATATGCAGCATAGCCTCCAGCTTTTACAATGCTCTTAGAAACTATCCTTGATCTTGTTCCTGGAGCAAGATGAAAAACTTTTGATCCTGTTTCTTTCTTTTGGTTGCTTCCAGCAAAAGTCACTGAGAGAAATTCAGCTCTTGCACCTTTTCCTTTTAGTATTGCTGAAGGATAATACATAGTTAGACCAGAACCAATATTTCCAGAGACCCACCTTAGCGTTCCACCTTCCTCAACTACAGCTCTCTTTGTGTTTAAGTTAAGAACATTTTTTGTCCAAGTTTGAATCGTTACATACTTCACGAAAGCATTTTTCTTGACATGAACCTCAACTACTGCACTATGCAAGTTATGAGTACTATAGACAGGAGCTGAGCAACCCTCGATGTACTCAACTTCTGAACCTTCGTCTGCTATGATTATAGTATGCTCGAATTGTCCGAGCTTAGGATAGTTTATCAAGAAGAAAACTTGTAAAGGTAAGCCAACCTTTACACCTTTTGGAACATAAACGAAGCTCCCCCCACTCCAAAGCGCTCCATGGAGCGCAGCAAATTTGTTGTTGTGAGGGGTAACTATGAATGTCATAAAGTACTTCTTAACAAGCTCAGGATATTCTTTGACTGCGGTATCCATATCCGTAAAAATTACTCCTTTTCTTCTAAGTTCATCTTTTATTCTTCGATACAAAACTTCAGAATCCAACATAGTGCCGGAGCCAGAAAGGTACTTTCTTTCTGCTTCAGGTATGTTTAATTTTTCCAGAACTTTCATAACTTCTTGAGGGATCTTTGAACTTTCTTCAAGCTTTTCTGAAAATGGCTTTGCATATGGTATAAGTTCATCGAAGTTTACGATTGAGCTAAGGTTGAAGCCCCAGTTTGGCATTGGAAGAGAGTTAAATACCTTCAAAGAATCCAACCTCTTTTTTAGCATCCATTCTGGCTCTCCTTTTTCTTTGGAAATTTTCCTTACTGTATCTTCGTCTATTGGAGATTCTATCTTTTTCTCATAGTGTAAGCTTAGTGGCTCTATTCCAGTAATTTCTGGTGTAACCTTGCCTAGCTTTTCTCTACCCACTCATAACCACCTCTATCTATTTCTTTTGCAATTTCTATTCCACCAGAAGTAACTACTTTTCCGTTCAACATTACGTGCACTTTGTCGGGAGATGGCAATTCGTTAAGGATTCGTGTATAATGAGTTATAAGCAAGACTCCAACGTTATCGTTGAGTAAGTTAGTTATAGCTTTAGCTACAAGCTTTAAGGAGTCTACGTCTAACCCAGAGTCGGGCTCATCCAATATTGCATACTTTGGTTTAATAGCAAGAAGCTGAAGCATTTCTGATTTTTTCTTTTCACCTCCAGACATTTCTACGTTTACGTTTTTAAACAGAAAGGAATCTTCCAAGTTAAGAAAGCTTAGAAGAGGAGACAATCTGCTCTTAAACTCGAAAACAGAAGTCTGTTCGTTTGCTATTGAACTACGTGCAGCCTTTATTAAGTTTAGAACAGAAACTCCTTGAATCTCAACGGGATTTTGAAAAACTAAAAACAGCCCTTTTCTTACCCTTTCGTACGTTTTTAAATTTATTATAGAGTCTCCATCAAGTAATACGTCGCCTTTAACTATCTTATAGAACGGAGAACCTAACAGAGTTTGTGCCAATGTTGACTTTCCTGACCCATTTGGGCCCATCAGCACAACAAGCTGAGATCTCTCCAAACTGAGTGAAACATTATCAAGTATCTGTTTTTCTCCTGTAGAAACTGTTAAGTTTTTAACTTCTAAAGTCATTTTAAGACAAGAAGCGTTATAACAGGGTTATAAATGTTTAGTTTTTATTTTAAACTAAGAGTAGTTACTTACCTTTGAGCATACACAAAATGGCCTTAAGTTTAAAGCAACTATTAGAAATTCACTTTCTTAAGATACTAAGCGTCCTTTAATTAAGGAAGCTCTTCAGTAGACTTCTGTTTACTCATGCACTGACTTTTGTTGCAACGAAGTTTACTTGAGTAGAAATAAGAGAAACATTTTTATACTTATTTCACATGTATATCTATCTGTGTATTGAAGATGGAAGAAAGTAAGAATCCAGCAGAAGAGAAAAAACCTTCCACTGAACAACCTAGTCAAGTAGCGCCACCACCAACTGAGGCACCTTCGGTTTCACCTCCAAAAGCACGCAAGAAGAAAGCCACAAAGAAGAAGGCTAAACCTAAAGCTAAGAAGGCTGCTAAGAAAAAAACAAGAAAAACAAAGAAGAAATAAATCTATTTATTTTTTAAACTATTTTTTTAGGTTGACCCTTTGAGAA
>JAAOZO010000006.1 GCA_011605715.1 Nitrososphaerota archaeon
CTACACTTGTAAGAAAGAATTATACCCGCAGAAATTGGTTTTGATATTTTTAGCCTTTCCATACTTTAGCAGACTTTTATTACAGTTTACTCTTTTAAAAATTGTTTTTTACCTTCTTTTCAAAGAATGACGCTCTAACCTTAGGAGAGATCTTTCTTTTGAAATATTAGTGCATTGAGGAGATTCGATTGCCTAGATCCTGTGTAGAAAGACAACTTAAAAGATAAGAAGAACTTAAAGAGTATTCTTCTAAAAGCTCTAAAATTATTAAAAACTTTAGAAGTACTAAAACAATAAAATTAGCTAATCGTTGCAATAGTTTCTTTTTTTGATGTTTATCAAGTAGCTCTATTTATGTTATAGGTAAGCGCACATACGTTTATTATCGATATTGTTGAGAGAACAGTCCTAGAGGATAACACTTGCTAATTGTTTAAAAAAAAAGATATTTTGCTCTGCAAGATAAAGAGTATCTAACTTATCAAAAGGATTTCTTTTAAAAAATATTTTCAAAAAGTCAGACGTTAACAAAAGGTAAAGGTTCACAGTTACTTATCTCATAAGAAGTGATAAGCTTAAGTTTTGTGAATATTTTGATAAGCCTTCTCTAACTTGCTTTTTTATTTACCCTCTTCAATTCAACTCAATATAATTTGCGATGCCGCTACCTTCCAGAAATAACTGAAGAAGCATTGAAGAAATTCTAACATTTTCGCTTACCTATGTTTCTTAAGAAGCTTCGTATCTAAAGTTAACTTAGTAAGAAGTTCTTCTTTCTTGAATTCTATGCCAAGCTGAAATAATATCTGACGCCTTAACCTTACTCATTGTAGCATCTAAGTTAGTAAAGATCTCACTTGCTATTCGAAAAACATATTCTACTTTTTCTTCATTCATTTCTATGTCAATTTTATAGTCAGCTTTGTTTCTTAATGATCTCAAGTTTGTAATGAAATTTCCAATTTTAGGGTCCACATTTTTAATAGCATCAGCTACTATAGCATGGGCGTCATTTGTGTTTTCAATTCGTTTTTTAGTTTCGCTGTCCCAAAGAGGTAAGGCCAATATTTTCTCTCTTAATAAAAGGAATACAGCATAGTAAACTCGACTAATGCACGTTCTATTGGTAGCTTCTTTTAGGTTTTCAGGAACAGTATAGTAATTTTTTATATATAGTGCTAAGTCATAAAAATCTTTAGGATTAAAGTTTTCATAAGACATTGCTTACTCTACTAGAATTGCAGTTTCTTGAAGCACATTTTTTGGAAGCGTTTGGTATGCTAGATCAGTTAAGCTTTTAAGTATATCGAACCTATCAATCCCTGACTTAACTAAGGTTACTTTAATTTGTAAGTAGCTCCAGCCATCCACTTCATAGTCAAACCATCTTGATACTTCTATTTGAAAATCTTCTTTTTCGGATAATCCAAAATTTTTCATAAAATCTCGAATCTTCTGTAATAACTTCGATAACTCGGGATAAACTAAAGTCCCAGTTTCTTGCAAGAAAGTTTCAGGTTGCAAACCAGCTATAGTGTGATGGGTTTGGAGTGTTGGGGGCAGAGTAGAGCAACTAGTTAAAGAATTAACTAGAGTTGATGATGCTAACTTTTGCTCAGATTTAATTATATCGAATGAGGGGGATAAGTACTGGTCAGAACTCTTAATGTATCGAGCTTTCAATATAGTTTCGCTCATATTGTTATTTCGCCTCTATAGGCTTCCATGAGATTTTCCAAACCCAATTGACCCAGTATACTGGTTCATTAAGCACACTTCTATAATTCATGTTACGCGCAGCCATTACCGCCTCAGCTACTACTCTTACTCTAAACTTACCTTTTGAAGTATCTATGATTTCTTCTTCGATAGCTGGCTCTTGTTCTACGATGTCAACTATTTCCCAGCCATCATGAGGTAAATCACCAGAAGGAAAAGAAGGCTTATCTACAATAGCATTACGTAACTCTTCAGGAACACTATAAGTTGCAATACCACCTACCGAATTTACACTTAGATTCACTCCTCCAAACGGAGAAAAACCTATCTCTTTAATATCGACTATTGTTATCTTAAGCTTTAAAATAGTATTGTCCGTTAATTTGATAATTCCTTGCTCTTTTTTCTTAGCTTCCATATGATTGCTCGTTCAATTCTGATCTTATAAACCTTATTTAACTCCAGACATGCTCTGTTAACTTAAGGCTTATACCATCACCCCTCTAAGTTTTTGAATTATTTTAATTACTTCCTCTTGATTAAACAAGTGTAAGTTAAGCCAAACATGATCTAGTCTACAAACTTTCTTACTACAAGGAAAGTAGTCATCGAAGATTTCAGTTCTAGGTAAGAAAACATCTAAAAACTTGTCCAGATATCTTGTAGTCACATTAAAAGATTACTTTTAATAGGATTATCTTTAACATTCATGTAAAAGTAAAAAACTTTAGAAGTACTTCTCGCTTTCCCAGAGCTTTCTATCTTCTTTCATTCTCCTTAGCCTGCTGTCAAGAAACTTATAAACTGTGCTGTGCTGATAGC
>JAAOZO010000159.1 GCA_011605715.1 Nitrososphaerota archaeon
CCGTTCAGTAAATCAATTGAAGCATATATTCTTTGGCCAAACGGCATACAAACGTGTAACTCGCCAGAGAATGGAACATTAGGCAAGATCGTATATGTAGGAGATGGAAGATTAGAGAATTTTGAAGGAAAGAACGTGAGTGGAGCTTTTGTTCTCATGAATTATAACTCAATGTATAATTGGCTAAATGCTGCAAAATTTGGGGCTAGAGGAGTAATATTTATACAACCAAATGAAACAACGTACTTAGAAACTGATAGCAAGTATCTTAGTACACCGTTGTATTTCCCAAGATTACTTGTACAAGCAAAGGATGGAGAAACATTAAAGCAAGCAGGTATAGTGGTTGTTAAATCTAGAATGAACTATAAGGAGATTACTGCACAAAACATAATTTTAAAGATCAATGGAACTACTTACCCTAACGATGTAATAATAATTTCGGCGCATTATGACGCTTGGGCAGTAGCGCCATCTTTAGCAAAAAGTAAAGCTGACGCAATCAGTATTGCTTTACTATTAGAGTTGGCAAAGTATTTTAAAAATAACCCACCAAAGTATACTGTTTGGTTAGTTGCTACGTCTGGTCACTGGGAAGCTTTAGCTGGAGCTAGAGAATTTGTGTATAAGTATGTGTACTCAGATGATTTTATGAAAGGCAAGAAAACAATATGGTCATTCGTAGGATTGGATATGTTTTCAAGTGATGGTCTTGGACTTCAGATGCTCCAGTCTAGCTTCTTTAACTTTTATGGAGGAGGTTCGATCCACTCTGGAGGATTTCCGAATAGAATTACTCCTGTGTATAATAGATTTTTGATATACTTGAACTCAAGCGAACTTAGACAATTCTTAATAAATGAAAAAAGAATAGGTCAGAGTTCAACAGTAGCAAATAATTTCTTCTTATTTTACACAAATTACCAACAGTTTTGGGGTACTGAGCCTTACCCATACTTACTGGACTCTGAAGTAGCTTCTATGAGTGGTATTATTAGCTATAGCATAACTTCAGCATGGTCAAGTAGAAACTACGTAGGAGCGCCTTTAGATGATTCAGAGTATGCAAATCTACAGAAAATGTCACCAGAGCTAGCTACTTTATTTTTTGTCTTAAACCAATTAGTTAACGACGACAAACTAAGAAGTACTGTAACAGATCGATCAACGTTACAACCAACTTGGTTTAGTACGGAAAGTATTCGAGGATACCCAGGATTTGTTACAATCTACGGTAAGGTAGTAACCTACAACGAAACTAATGGTGGTTGGTTCTCACCCACAAAAGACGTTTTAGTTACTGCAAAGGTTGCCCCTTCAACCTACAAGTTAGGAACTATTGTTATAAAATCAGGAGAAGATGGAACATTCACAATACATGGAATAGCTCAGGCTGCGAGACCCTACGGAGCTAATACTGCAACTGTAACTTACCCTTGGATACTACAGGGGTGGAAAATTAATCCAAAAACTGGAGAAATAGAGATGGCACCAAATACTGGAATGCTAGCAATGCAGTATTTCTCTAATATACTAACACCTATACATCCCTCGGAAAACTTTACAATAGTAGTTATGAAAGCAAAAGTAACTACATTATACGACGTAATAAACCCGAGAACATTAGCTACACCTTCAATAGAGGATCCAAGACTTGGAGGATACAATTGGTGGGGTTTCTCATATGCGATAGTGCTTCCATTTGACATTCAAATAAAGAGCTTACCACCAAACTATGGATTTTACTATAACGGCTATGAGCCAGTGGCCTTAGTATGGACTTCACCAGGTATTAGATTTGCTGTAGTTGTAGCTATAGGAGGAACTAATGGGTTAATTCTAACAAACTCAAGTATAACAAACAGTGAAGGAATTGGATTTTCTTCAAGCGAGAATAACTATGTTTACTTTACGTTATTTAATTCTGCAAAAGACTTGCTATTAATTTCAAAAGGAAGGTATGAAAAATTTAAAGAAAAAGAAACTGGAACCATTAGTGCAGATATAACAATAAGAGAGGCAGAAGAACTCTACAACGAGACAAACAAGTTGTTTAGCGAAAATAAATTTTACTCAGGTTATTCCGCAACAGTACCATTTTTCACGTATGCTTATGTGGCATACAATAGAGAAGTTATGCCTCTGATAAATGATGCAGCAAAATCAATAATGATAATGTTTCCGTTGTTAATTTTAGGAGCGTTCTTCTTAGAAAAACTTACTTTGCACCAAGAAGGAAGAAGACGAGTAATTTCAATAGGGCTTATTGCCATAGTACTCATTGTGTTCTTATCTCTTCTTCACCCAGCATTTTCAATAATGAGCAATATTTACTTAGGATTGCTTGGAACAGCTATGACGTTCCTTTTATTATTAACTATTTGGGTAATAGGAGGAGAGGCAGAGAAAGTAAGAAAAAGCATAGAGCACAAATATTTAGGTTACCATACAACAGAATCTGTAATGTTCGATACAGTTTCGACAGCATCTTCTTTTTCAGTAGAAGAAATGAGGAAAAGGCCTTTTAGAACGGTTCTTACGATAGCTACGATTGCTGTTATGGCCTTTTCACTTACTTCGTTAACTTCAGTTTCAGCCTACACGTCTGTAAGGCTAGTTCCAAAGTATGGCTACACAACCAACTACGACGGAGCTTTAGTAAAGAATGGAATTGGCATTCCACCAGCAATTGTTTCGGACTACTTACTTGATGCGATCAAATATTGCGTTAGAGAAAAGGCAATAGTGCTACCTAGAGCTTGGTATTATCCACAGTCAAAACTTTCGATAGGATTTCAAACTCCAGTATACTCTCCAACAGGTAATGTTTCGGTATCAGCGGCATTAGGACTAACAAAAGATGATGTATACTTAAACATGCTGCCATACATGAACAATTTTGAAGGGTCTCTACTAAACAATACAGAAGACTGGGTTTTAGTATCCAATGGTCTTGCGAACAACTTAAGTGTGAAAGTTGGAGACAGTATAAACGTGTTTGGACTAAAACTTAAAGTCGCCGGAATCTATAACGCAACAAAGCTTGACAATCTAAAAGACATCGATGGGTATTCGATGGCACCGGTAAACGGAATTTACTATGGTCAACTTGCGGTTTTTCCAGTAGCGTCTCAAGCGGCTCAAGGAACCGTTCCGCATTTATCAATGGCACAAGTATTGGTTATACCATTTAATAAAGCTATAGAACTTGGAGGATATATAGCTGAAGTGAGTGTTATTCCAAAACAAAAATCGGAAGAAGACATGGCGTCTATGCTTACACCTATTGCTTACACTACAGATAGTATTGTTTATGTTTCTCAAAAAGGAAAGCCATACCAAATGTCGTTAGTAACAGCATATTCATTTGTTGGAATGGAAACCATACAGGTTTTAGCCTTACTCGGCGCTCTAAATATAATGATTACACTGCTTGGTAATTTAAAGGAAAGAAGCAGAGAAATTTACATACTTAGTGCTGTTGGACTTTCGCCGCTTGCAACAAGTGTACTGTTCGTTGTTGAGACTTTAGTTTATGCAATCGTTGGAGGCTTAATAGGATACTTATTTGGCTTTGCAACAAACAGTTTTATGGTTTACTTAAACATCTTTCCAAAAGAGCTTGGTTATGTTAATTTCGCATCTGTTTTTACCATGATAGCGCTGGTTGTAATAATTTTAACTTCATTGTTAGCTTCAGCATATCCATCATACATAGCTTCAAGAGTAATAACTCCCTCTTTAGAAAGAAAGTGGAAGCCACCAACAAAGCCTTCGAAAGATAGTTGGGAAGTGCCAATGCCTGTCAGCTTTCCAACCTATGAAGAAGCTCTTGGCATTCTAGAGTACCTAAGAGAATTTTATGAAGGAGCTGGAGCTGTTAGGCCAATATCCATCGTAAGAGCAATGCAACCTCCAGACTACAAGAATAGCCAAATAAAAATAACGTTAAGTATAGCACCATATGAAGCAAACGTTACTCAAGATGTTACTTTGAAAGTGACTGAACTGGAAAGTAGAGAAGAAGTGAAAAAGTATGGACTTATCTTGCTCATAAACAAACTTACTGGACCACAAGATGTTTGGATTAATTCGAACTACTGGTTTATAGACGATATAAGAAAACAACTACTTCTTTGGAGGTCTTTACCCCCTGAAGAAAGACAAAGATTAATAGAAAAAGCAAAAACGATAGCAGCAAGTTAATTTATTTTTTAATTTTGTTTACTTTTCCTAACTTGGAAACAGCCTTAATTATGATTATGCCAACCACCATGATTGAGATTAGTTCTCCTGCAAGCACTGAGAAGAAAGCTAGTTCTATAGATGCAACGGAGTATATAAAGTATAAAAGCCCAATACCAACTATTATTGCTATTTCTAATGAAGCGATAAAAGCTGCAATCATAATACCATGATTAATCTTTAGTTTGGAGACGTACATGACAGATAAAGAAGAAAATAAATTTGCCAAAGTACCAAGTATAACGTCTGGTAGGCCATAGGGAGAAAAGAAGTTTGCGATTATGTTACCCAAAGTTACACCTAAAACTGCGCAAAAACCAAAATCTGGTAGATAGCTAAGAAGGATTAAGGAATCTGTTAACCTTACTTGAACTATTCCATAAGAAATAGGAGCTATTATAATAGTGCCTATTGCATACAGGCTTGAAATTAACGCAACTAAAGTCAATTCCCTAAGTTTGAGTTTCATGTTGTTGAATTTCGTTAATAAAAAAGAGGTTAAAAACTTTTAGGCTATCGCACGTAGTACTGGAAATAACAGTTATACTTACAACAGTAACCGTCATAGGTACAGTTATTAGATCTTTACTTAGTTTAACTTCAAAACGCTAAGGAGTTTAAGTAACAGAAAAACCTAGAAAAACAGGTCTTGAAGCTTGCTAGCAGATCCTTGGTAAAGGAAGCCCCTTAGCCATGTCTAAGATTCGTTCCCCACCTATAGAAGTGGAAAGTACCACTCTTTTTTCTCTGTCGCTTACAACTTCTCCTATTACTGACGCTAGTTTTCCCTTTGGATTGCTTCTTAGGTCTCTTAAAAACTTGTCCTTAATCTTTGCATCTACTATAAATACCATTATGCCTTCATTTGCCATTGACAAAAAATCTATTCCTAGAATTTCACACGCAGACTTAACTTCTTCTAAGACAGGAATCTTTGACTCTTCAACAACCATTCCAACTTTCGACTCTTGAGCAATTTCATTCAACGTTGTAGCAAGACCTCCTCTAGTTGGATCTCTGATTACCTTTATTTTTCTTCCATACTTCTTAATTAAAGGAATAACTAAATCATTTAATGAACAACAGTCGCTTGAAACGTTTGAGTATAAACCGAATTCTCCCCTAGCTAGCATAACTGCCGTTCCATGAGTACCTACAGGACCAGAAACTAAGATAATATCTCCAGGCTCAGCATTAGACCCGGATACATTAGAATTTTTTATAACTTTCCCTATCCCAGAGGTTGTGATATAAACTCCATCTGCTTTTCCTTTTTCAACAACTTTTGTGTCTCCAGTTACTATTGAAACTTTCGAAGCTTTTGCGGCTTCAGACATATCTCTTACAATTTCGTTTAAATTTGATATAGGGTAGCCCTCTTCAATTATGAATGAAGCTGAAAGATACATAGGAATAGCACCACATGTGAGTAAGTCATTTACTGTCCCAGTTACGCTAAGTTTTCCAACACTACACCCACTTACTTTTTTTGGAGACATGACAAAGGCATCCGTCGTAAAGGCTATTCTAGTAGAACCAAATCTTAAAATTGCCTTGTCACCAGCCTTCTCAAGTACTTTATTTTTGAAGGCCTTATAAAAAATGGAATTAAAAAGTTCATGCGTAAGTTTCCCGCCAGCTCCATGCTCTAGGTTAATTTCCATTCTAACCACCATAATTGTAGTAAGCAGCACAAGCACCTTCTGAAGTAACCATGCAAGGGCCGATTGGATTTTCAGGAGTACAAATCTTTCCGTAGAGAGGGCATTCTGGAGGAGTTATCATACCCCTAACAACATCAGCGCACCTACAACCAGGAGGTTCGCTTATGTTTTCTGGCTTAATACCAAGTTTTAGTTCTGCATCATAATCTTTAAAGGAGTCCTTTAGTTTTAAACCACTCTCTTTTAAATATCCAAATCCTCTCCAACTAGCATCTGAAACTTCAAAGTACTTATACAAAAGTTCCTGTGCCTTTCTATTTCCTTCTGGTCTTACACTTCTAGGGTATGCATTAATTAACATTGGTCTCTTGTTTTTAATCATCTTAATTAACAAGTAGATGGACGCTAGTATGTCTATAGGTTCAAAACCAGTAATCACAGAAGGAATCCCATAATCTTTTACGATAAACTCGTAAGGCTTAGTGCCAATTATTGTGCTTACGTGCCCAGGCAAAATTAATCCATCTATTTTAGATTCTTTGGAGCTCAGCAATGCTTTGAGTGCGGGGGGAATTAACTTAAAAGAAGAAATTATTGAAAAATTTTTTATGTTGTGTTCAACAGCATAATCTAGCAAGGCTGCAACTGTCGGCGAAGTGGTTTCGAATCCAACTCCAAAGAAGACAACTTCTTTACTGTTGCTTAAGAAGTTTACAGTGTCGAAGGGAGAATAAACAACCCTTATGTCCTTTCCTTCTGCTTTTAAGTTTAAGAGAGTTTTTCTCTTTAGTGGTACTTTAACCATGTCTCCAAATGTAGAAAGAGTAGCGTCTTTTTCTAAAACTTGAAAGGACTTGAACAGGTCTGAGTCTGAAGTTACACAGACAGGACAGCCTGGCCCACTAACAACTCTTAGCCCCCTTGGTAGTGCTCTTCTTATTCCAAATCTCGATATGTTTACTGTATGAGTTCCACAAACTTCCATTAAGTTTATCCCTTCTGGCTTTAGTTCTGAAATTTTTTTTAAAAAAAGCCTCGAAAGTCTTGGATCCCTAAAGCTATCCATTACCAATTCATGGCTTCACCAAGTTCTTCAATTGCATCAAACAAGTCTTTAGCTTCTTCCTCCGTTAGCTTTTGAATGACAAAACCTGCATGAACTATAACATAATCGCCTTGGTTCAAGCCTTCAACAAGGTCAAGCCTAACTTTACGTTTAACTCCGCCTACATCAACAACCGCTTCTTTTCCCTCTATGGCTTCAACTTTTCCAGGAATTCCTAGACACATTTCAGTTAGCCTCCCTTGATGAAGCAACAACAACTTGACCAAGTGATAAGCATGAGTCGTTCACTGAAACACCCCTAGGCAAGATCACGTTTATTCCTTTTGACATTAGGTTTCTTCTTACTCCTTTTACCAAGATTTCATTCAAAAACGAACCACCACTCAGCGCAACTTTCTTCAACTTGTATTCGTCGGCAAGATAGAGAGAAAGCTCACTTATAGCTTTTACTAGGGTATTATGAAACCTTGCCGATATTTTACTTTTTGGTATACTGTTCCTTAAATCATGAATCACGTCAACGACTAGCTTTGAAGGATCAAGAATTATTTCTGAATTCTTAAAAGAAACGTCGTAAAGATAAGATCCTTCTTCGTTTTGGTCTGCTATCGATTCGAGCTCCATTGCGGCTTCTCCTTCGTATGTAGAGAAAGAACAAACGCCGATTAGAGCTGAAATTCCATCAAACAGTCTACCACAACTTGAAACCATAGGAGAATTTGTTCCAGATCTTATCATACCATAAAGAAACTCCTTTTCCTTTTCTGAAAAGCCCAAATCAAAGTTAAACAAACTCTCCTTGTCTAGTACTTCATAAAGTAAGGAAAAAGCGAAGCGTCTTGGTTCAACTACAGCTTTGTCTCCACCTGGTAGCCTAAAATATTTTAAGTGAGCAAGTCTCCTAAAACTCTTTAAATTACTTAAAAGAAACTCAAAACCCCATACATTGCCATCTGTGCCATATCCTGTTCCATCACATGCAACACCAATTACATCTTCATTTAAGTTATTGGAAGCAAGAGCAGCTGCAATATGAGCATGATGATGCTGAACCTCAACTTTTATGTTAGATTTCATACCTTCTGCTACACTCCTTGAGTAATAGTCAGGGTGCATATCAAAGGCTACAACCTTAACATCTTGTTTAAGTAGTTTTAGAAACTTTCTTATTGAAATTTTTAGCTCCCTTTGAGTAGAGTAAGATGAAAGGTCGCCAATATGCTGGCTTATGAAGACTTCTTTTTCCTTTCCTATGGCGAATGTATTTTTTAAGTCTCCACCTATTCCAAAAACTTTGTCAACATTTATCGGAGTTGGAATTGGTACTGGTACATAGCCTCTTGACCTTCTAACCAATATTTCTAAGCCATCAACTACTCTTACAACGGAGTCGTCTGCAAAATTGTAAATGTCTCTATTATGAATTAAAAAGTGTGAAGTGAAGCTAGAAAGTTTTTTTATGGCATCCTCATTTTTATAAGAAATAACTTCATCTTTTGGGTTTGCACTTGTCATAACAAGATATGGTGAAGAAGTTTTTTCTAGAAGTAAAATATGTATTCCAGTATAAGGTAAGAAAATACCAATAGTATTTATCTTTGGAGAAACAAATTCTGAAATCGGAGAATCTTCTCTTTTCTTTGCAAGGACTATTGGAGCCTCTTGTCCTAGGAGTATGCGTTCTTCTTCCTCAGACAAGTATGCCACCTTACGAGCAAAGTCAATATTTTTGACCATTACTGCGAAGGGCTTAAAGTGACGATTCTTCAGTGCTCTTAGCATCTTAAGAGTATTACCGTTTGTAGCATCTGCAGCAAGATGAAAGCCCCCAATACCCTTTATTGCAACTATTTCTCCCTTGTTAATTAGTTCAGCAGCAATTCCAATTGGATCCTCACTCTTAACTATTTTCCCATTCTCAACAAAGGATACTTTTGGTCCACATACCCAACATGAAATTGGCTCTGCTCTAAACCTTCTATTTGTAGGATTGAAGTACTCAGCCTCGCAGTCTTTGCACAACTTAAACTTGGATAATGTTGTTCTCGACCTATCGTAAGGTAACGACTTAATTATTGTAAACCTTGGACCACAGTTCATGCAACTTATCAAAGGGTAAAGATATCGTCTATCGTTCTTACTTAACAACTCATTTTTGCAATCGTTGCAGATAGCAATGTCTGGAGGAGGAATAGTAGAAACTTTGGTTTCTTTGCTTGCTATAACTTGAAATGAAGACAAGTTCATAAGTGTAGAATCTTTTTCTACTATTTCGTCAATTCTTGCTCTTGGTGGTTTATCCTTTTTTAGTCTTAATACGAACTCATCAATAGAACTTTCTTCGCCTTCCAGGTGAATCTCAACACCTTCTCCTGAATTTGTTACATACCCATTTAATTTTAGTTCCTTAGCTAAACGGAAAACAAACGGCCTAAATCCAACACCCTGAACTATACCCTTTACAACGAGGTCAACAGAAGACTTAGCCATCTTAAGATTACGCTTCGCTAAAAACAAGAATCCTTTGGCTTTTCGTGAATGCCTTCTTCGATTGTTTTTGTTTTGCTCTGAATAGCCTTTAGAGGCAGTAGCGCACATTTTTCGCGAGAGGGGTCGATGCTACCACCAAAGAAATTAAAAACATCCTTCTTCGTTAAAGAGTTAACAAAACTGATTGGTTTTCCTTTTACCAATTCTGTAAGCATCGAAGCAGAAGCCTTACAAACAGCACAGCTTCTTGAAACAAACTTAATGTCTTCGATTATGTTTTTATTTTTGTCAAGCTTAATGAAGAATTTTACTTCATCCCCACACGACAAGTTTGCATCTTCAACTACAAGATCAGGATTTTTCATTTCACCGTAGTTCCTCGGATTTCGATAGTGGTCTAACAAGTTTTCTAGATAAAGGGAATCAGAGTTCATCTTAACTTCTTTTCAACTTCTTTTAAGGCTTCTATAAAAGTATTTATTTCCTCTACAGTATTATAAACGTAAAAACTTGCCCTCACTGTAGCAGTTGTTCCCAGTACATTCACCAACGGTTGAGCACAGTGATGTCCAGATCTAACCGCAACTCCAGCAAGCTTATCAAGCAGGTAAGCTACGTCGTGAGCATGTATACCCTTTATGTTGAAAGATACAATTCCAGTAATGCTTTTTGCGTCCCTAGGACCATAAACTTCAAAGGAGCCTCCCTTTAAGTTTTCAAGTAAGTATTTAACTAATTGTCTTTCATGAGAAAGAACAGAAGCCATGCCAAGCTTACTTAGGTAGTCTATAGCGACGCTTAGACCAATAGCTCCCTCAACGTTTGGGGTACCTGCCTCAAACTTTATGGGAGTATCTTCATAAGTCACCTTACAGCAAGAAAGTTCAGGCGCCTCGTTGTATAGCGTAACAGACTTTATCATTCCCCCTCCAAGGTTCCATGGTTCTATGAGGTCAGCGTACCTTCTTTTTAAGTACAACACCCCAATTCCCATAGGTCCAAGCATCTTATGAGCTCCAAACGCCATGAAGTCACAGTCTAAGTCTTTTACATCCACAGGCATATGAGGAACA
>JAAOZO010000189.1 GCA_011605715.1 Nitrososphaerota archaeon
ACTAACGACGGTATCTTTTACTTCTCTCAACCATTTAGGTTCATCGCAGAACTTTGTTGGAAGCTACAGCCACCACTTCTTAAGAGCTTCGAGCAAGTCTTCATCTTCTATCTTTATTGTTCTCGTATCAACCTTTTTTACATAGCTCTTTCTAGATAGAATCTCAGCAGAACTTTTACTTTCTTCTGTGAATTCTACTTTCAGTTCAATTGGTACTTCTACCTTGTATGGTTCAATCTCGTTAACTTTCTTTAGAGCATTTTTTGCGCCTTCCTTTATCATTTTTCTTGCTTTTGTAGGAGTAACGCTTATTGCAGCTCCATGGCTTATACCTTCTTTTACAGCTACTGTCTCTATTTGAGGTATCAATGATTTTGCTTCTAGGCACGCTGCTTTATCCCCAGTAACTAGCACCAGCGGAACATTAAAGTAGCCTGCTACGGCAGCAACAATTGCAATTTCTCCTACTTTTATTCCATTGATCCAAACGTTTTGTATCGACGTATGACTTTCTGTATGACTTAAATGTGCACTTTCAACTCCCGCCATAGCGTGTTGCCCAACTATAAACGCAGCATCAAATCCCCTGTCTAATGCCCAAGGTAACAGCAGGGGTCTACCTGAAAGAAGATTTGCTTTTTCATTTAGATCTTCTATATTTATTCCACCGTAACCATGTCCATCAACAACCAGTATTTCTTCAGCTCCTGATTCTAGTGCTCCTTCAATAGCTGCATTCACTTCTTGAGTTAACAACTTCCTTGCAAGCTCGTAATATCGCCCTTTAGGAGTAGTGTGTTCTTCAAAACTAAAAACTCCCGCAACACCCTCCAGGTCTGTCATGATCCAAATCTTCATTTCGCTTTCACTTTAATTAGAAGTAGCAAAAACTATTTAACTTTTTTGAGCTGAAAACGTTAAGCATAGTAAAAATTCAGTCTCTGGAGAGGTCTAAACTACTGTAACAATCAACGCTACAACAATGAATAAACTAGCGACTAGGTTTCTCCTAGAGGGAGCTTCCTTTCCTAATAATTTCGATACGACTTGTGTTATTAAAGGTGAAATGCTGGTTAGTATAATTGTTGTAGTAAGTCCTACAGCTCCTATAGAGTATACATAGAGAGTCGAACCCAAGCCAAGATCTAAAATTGAAATTGCAGCTAATGGTAAGTGTTGCTTAGTGATAATTGCAAAGTTATTGTCTGATTTTTTTATCAACATGAAAATACTCATTGCAATCATAGCTGAACTTACTCTTACAAACGCTATAGACACAGGATTTAGTTTAGCAGTTGTAGCAACTTTTATTACAGCTTGACCAATGGTCCAAAATAGTGCGGATAAAAGAGCTAGGATCACTCCTTTCATCCGTTTTACGTTCTTCCTATCTGAAAGTAAGTAAATTCCTATTACAATTAATAATGAGCCTACAACATAATTAAACCTCAACGATTCACCAAAGAAAGTGGCTACAAATTGAATAAGGAAAACATAAGTATAAGAAACTGGTGCAGCTATCGATGCACCTGTAGTTTCAATCGATAAAAGATACAAACTATCGCCAATTGCTAATGAAAGCAAACCACTCAACGCACCATAAACTATTGCTTGGTTAAACCCAAAGTAAAGAAATGGAACGGCAAGAAACAAAGAAGCATAAAAAAGCCTAAGGAAGTTTATTTTGATGGGACTATTTTTAACCAAATAATCCTTGTAGCATATTGGTGAAACTGCCCATATAGTTGCAGCAAGCAATGCAGGAAGAGGATTCATTCACAACACCTATGCTCTACTTTAAAAAGTAACAAATTGCTCCTTTCCTTGGAAGCTAAATTGCTTACAGTACAGCCATAGCAATAGTAAAGTTGTAAGTGCATATCGTACAATAATGAAGCTTATGAACTTTTTAAACTTATTTTTTCTCTGTTGGGCGCTCAAAACTTTAAGTTAAGAGTTGGAGAAGCTCGTAAAGTAAAAGCCAGAGAGGTTCAGTTAAAGTTAAATCTAATGCAAAGTCAATAGAAAATGTAAGGTAGAGCACAAGGAATGAGCTTAGCGCTTACAATTGATGTTGGTAGCACTAATATGAAAGGCCTCGTTATAGATGCAGACGGCAAAATTGTTGATAGATGCGTACGTGAAATAACACTTTATTTAGAAAACATGCTTGCTGGACATGATCCAAGAGAGCTTCTGAAATCTTTCACTTTCATGCTAAAGTACTTTGGTAAAAAGTTTGGAAAAGACATTGAGGTAATTTCAATAACAACTTACAACCACAGTATGCTGTTGGTGAACTACGAAGGAGTACCACTAACTAAGGTGATAACACATCACGATCGTAGAGCAGCAGAAGTTGAACAAGAATTGCTAAAAAAGATCGATTCTTATGAACTGTACAAGGAATCAGGAACACCTCCTATATTTGTCTTTATGCCGTATAAGCTTTACTGGTTTATAAAAAAAGAACCTCAAAAGTTTCAGGAAGCAAGATACTTTTTGTTTTGCAAGGATTATTTGTTATGGAAAAGTGGTCTAATAAGAGAGCCATACATAG
>JAAOZO010000075.1 GCA_011605715.1 Nitrososphaerota archaeon
TAGAAATAGAGAAGAAGCCGGTCGGTTACTTTCAGAGAAGCTTAAGCCTATAGTAAAGGACAAAGAGAATACAATCTTGCTTGCAATACCTCGCGGAGGCGTAGTTGTTGCTAAAGAAGTTGCAGTAGCGCTAAGAATTCCACTTGACGTCATAACACCTAGAAAGATAGGTGCTCCGTTCAATCCTGAGTTAGCCTTGGGTGCTGTAAGCCCAGATGGTCAAGTTTATATAAACGATGATGTTGTTGACTTAGTTGGTGCAAGTAAAAGTTACATTGAAGAAGAAATAAAGCGACAGATGTTAGAAGCGAAAAGAAGGATGTTTTTATATAGAAAAGAAAAACCCCTTTCAGTTGCTAAAAAGGAAGTTATAGTTATCGATGATGGCGTAGCTACTGGTGCCACCATGATTGTAGCAGTTAGGTCTGTTAGAGCCAAAGGTGCTAAAAAGGTAGTAGTAGCAGCTCCCGTGATTTCACCCGAAGCATATGACCTACTTACTAAAGAATCGGATGAAGTTGTTAGCTTGTTGATGCCTTCTTCGTTTTATGCCGTAGGTGAATTTTATGAAGACTTTCGCCAAGTATCTGATGAAGAAGTATCGGAGATTTTAAATTCTATTTATCTATGATTTTGAGTTCTATCTTCAGTTACATTTGAGTAAAAAGCCTCAATCGATTAAGTATACGAGTCTTAAACCAGATGTTTCGAGCTCAAAAGAATTTTGAGAACAAAAATTTACATCATAAATAAAGGCTTTACATGGGGAATTAACACTGTGATGTTCTTGAACAATAGATAGGTGGTAGCGTAAAACCAAACAATTGAACCTTATACAAAAACATACTCTAGAAACGGCAGAAACTATATGTGAAATCTAGCCAAAGAAAAAGTTGTTGTCAGAGAGAACACTACTTAGGTTATGACCTAAATTTACTAATTCAAAAAGCTTTATTAACCTTATTTTCTAAGAAAAGAGTCAAATGTTTGTATCTGTAAGAGATTTCACAGTTGTTTGGGTTGGGTATAAAAGCTTAGAAGAGGGATTAAAGGAGTTAGGAATAAATAAATATGAAATGCATGTTAACAGAAAACTAAGTCGAGATACTTATACTGATATGGGACAAGAGGTTAAACTTGGTTTTGATCTTAAAACTGCTGAAGAAAGGAAGAATTTCGTAAGTTTTTCTGAAAGCACAGGAATAAAACCCTGTGCCATCTTACTCGAAAACGATTTTTCAAATGATAACTTAGAAGAAGAAATAAGCTACATAACGGAAGCAACTCAGCTCGCAGATGATATTGGAGTTAAAGTAATTCGTATAAATCCTCATATGAGGCTAAAAAAGGGTAAACCAATTGATTTTTATAGTAAGCAGTTTGTTGAAATATTAAAATCTATAATAGACGAAACAAGTGGTAGTAATGTAATTTATGCTGTAGAGAATCATGGCTACATTGGGAACAATGAACAATTCTTAGATTACGTCTTTAAGGAAGTAAACAGCTCTCGGTTTGGTTTAACTTTAGATACTGGTAATTTTTACTGGTATGGGTATCCTCTAAGTAAGGTTCACCAGCTTATTGAAAAGTACGCCCGTTTTGTGAGACACACTCATCTAAAGAGTCTAAAGTACCCTGAAACTAAAAAAGAAACTCAAAGAAAACCCGGAGAAGGCTTTCCAGAAGTTGGAGTACCTTTATATGAGGGCGACATTGATTTTAAAAAGGTTATTCGTCTTCTAAAAGAAGTAAACTATGACGGTGATTTAACTATAGAGGACGAGTCTCTAGGCAACTATGATCAAAAGGAAAGAAAGGAGATACTAAAAAAAGATGTAGAATTTATCAAAAGCCTAATTTCTAAGTAAAAGTCTGAGATATATCCTTAACTAGAATTATAACCTTAAGAACGTAGAGTTCTAGAATAAAAGTTCTTGAAAGCAAAGAATCGCTGAAATTCCTTAATCAACAGATGAAACTAGAGACTCAAAGCTCAAATTTAAATGTTTCAACTCATGTGCTAGTGGAACTCATAAGCAAAGCAGAGAACACTCAGATGAATTCTTAAAGGAAAGTGAGAAACTTATAACCTAAATCAAAAAGAGTATATCATTGAGGTTCGATTGTAGATGGGGGCTTATCAACTATAGCATAAGTTACCCAAGTAACATTAGGTATTTCATTTGTTATTCTTTTCGAGATAGAGTCCAGAAGTTCATAAGGTACTCTTGACCATGAGGCTGTCATCGCATCAATAGAGTCAACTATCCTTACTGTAACTATGTATCCATAACTCCTCTCATCTCCCTTTATGCCTGTAGCTCTATCGTCTCCAACTATTGCAAATGCCTGCCATACTTTGTCGTACAATTTTGCTTTAACCAATTCTTCTTCAACAATTTTGTTTGCCTTTCTACAGATCTCTAGTTTTTCTTCCGTTACTTCTCCAATTATTCTAACTGCTAAACCAGGTCCTGGAAATGGATGTTTCTTTATTAGCTCATCAGGCAATCCTAAAGACTCAGCTAATCTTCTAACTTCATCCTTGTAAAGAAATTTTAATGGCTCTATTAGTTTAAACTTCATTTTTTCTGGTAGTCCCCCTACGTTATGATGTGACTTTATCTTTGAAGCTGGTCCCGAAACAGCAGCACTTTCAATTACATCAGGGTAAAGTGTTCCTTGAACTAAATACTCAAAGTCTCCAAGTTTTTTTGCCTCTTCTTCAAAAACTCTGATGAACTCTTCTCCTATTATCTTCCTTTTTTGCTCTGGGTCTTTTATCGTCCTTAGTTTTTCTAAAAACCTCCTACTTGCATTTACAAAGTGTACTTTTGAGCCAAAAATCTTTTTTAACATTAACAACGTGCTTTCTACTTCATTTTCTCTTAAGAGTCCAGTATCTATGAACAGTACCACTAGATTGTCTCCAATTGCCTCTTGCACTAAGAAAGCTGCAGTTGTTGAATCAACTCCACCACTTACAGCACATATTGCTTTGGAATCCTTAACTTCCTTTTTTATGGAGCTTATCATTTCTTTTGCATAATCCTTCACGGACCAACTTTTTTCGCATTTGCATACTTCAAACAAGAACTTACTAAATATTTCCCTTCCATACTGAGTGTGAAAAACCTCAGGATGAAATTGAACTGTGAATATTGGCAGTTCTTCATGCTCAAGTGCAGCGAATTTGCAGTTTTTCGTGCTTGCCACTACTTTAAAACCATGTGGTAAAGTTTTTACTTCGTCAGAATGGCTCATCCAAACTATAAAGTTGTTGGGTAAGTCCTTCAACAGTTTCCCATTATTGGTATTTATTAGTACTGTCTTTCCAAATTCTGCTGATTTTGCTTTTCCAACTTCAGCACCAAAAATAAAACTTATCAGCTGATGTCCATAGCATATTCCTAAAACTGGAATGTTTATGTTTGCAATGTTAATCTTTGGTTTTGGAGAACTTGGCAAGTACACGCTTGCTGGACCTCCAGAAAGTACAATTGCTTTAGCTCCTTCTAGCTTATCGTAATCAGCATCGTACGGAACAATTTCGCTGTAAACTCCGAGTTCTCTTATCCTTCTTACTATTAGGTGCGCATACTGCGACCCAAAATCCATTACCGCTACCCAACTTTTCGTTTGGTTTTCTTTCATAATGGTTTCTCTTTCTTTTTTGTTAGCTTTATAAAGATATTTTTTAAGAAGTGTTAAAAAGAAGGATGCTCTACATACTCTACACAACAGGAAAATGTAACTTAAAATGCGAGTACTGTGGAGGAAGCTTTAAAGAGGATGAAGTTCCTTGGGAAGTTCGATATAGACTTGTTGATCTAAAGAAATTAGTGGAACGTGACAAGGATGCTACAGTTGCGTTCTACGGTGGAGAGCCTCTTATGAACCCAAAGTTTATAATCGAAGTAATGGAAAACGTAAAAGTTAAAAGATTTGTTATTCAAACAAATGGAACTTTAGTGTATGCTCTTCCGGAAAAATATTGGAAAATGTTTGATGCTATTCTAATTTCAGTTGATGGTATCGAAGAGCTTAATGATAAGTACAGGGGAAAAGGAACCTACAAGCTTGCAATTTCTGCCGCAAGCTATCTGAGAAAAATAGGTTTTAGTGGCGATTTAATTGCAAGGATGACAATTACAGAAGACTCCGACATATTTAGAGATGTTATGCACTTACTAGAAATTAATTTGTTTGATCATGTTCATTGGCAACTAAATTTTGTCTGGAGTGATATTTGGCCTCGCCTCAATGAATGGATTGAACAAAGCTACAAAATAGGGCTGAGGCGGCTTTTTGATGTTTGGCTTAATGGACTAAGAAATAAGAAAGTGTACGGAATAGCTCCGTTTCAGGGAATATTTAAACGAATCCTAGAAGGTGGAGTGGCTCCTCCATGTGGGGCGGGAGTCGACTCTGTCTCAATCAATACTAACGGAGAAGTACTCGCATGCCCAATTGCGGTGCGAGAGAATTGGGCTAAAGTTGGAAACATTAAAAACAATAACACACTCAATTTAAAAAGTATGATTGCTGAGCCATGTATCTCTTGTGAGTACTTCAAAGTTTGTGGAGGACGTTGCTTATACGCCTATAAAGAGAGATTTTGGGGTGAATATGGCTTCAAAGTTACTTGTGATGTTACTAAGTTTACAATAGATCTAGTAAAAAATAATTTGCACGAAATACTAAGCA
>JAAOZO010000051.1 GCA_011605715.1 Nitrososphaerota archaeon
CCAGCGTTCTTGTCTACTCTCCACTCCCAGTATGACAACTTTGTTTCAAAGTCATCAAAAAACTTTCCTTCTTCAATGGCTTTAGCTCTTAAACTATTTTTCTCGCTCATAAAATTTACTCTAATGGTGAAAACTACAGTTAAAAATATTTTTGTTTCATTTACGAAACTTTTAAGTAAATAGTTTCTGAACTACTATATAAAATATAATAATATTTACAAACGACTTAAAGCAAAAAGTGAACAAGAAGAGTAAAAAAACGCTTATATAATAGAAGAGCTCTAACAAATATACAAATAAAAAATATTTCGGAGGTGATCCTTATGAGTGCAGGAATAGAGAGAATAAAGACAGGAATCCCCGGTTTGGATGAGCTATTTTATGGAGGCATTCCAAAAAGAAATATAGTACTCCTTTCTGGAGGGCCAGGAACAGGTAAAACTATCTTTAGCCAACAGTACTTATACTACGGACTACAGCAAAACGAACCAGGAGTTTTGGTAACACTAGAGGAGCATCCTGTGCAAGTTAGAAGAAATATGTCAACATTTGGATGGGAAGTTAGGAAGTATGAAGAAAATGGAACCTTCGCCATTGTAGACGCCTTTACTGGAGGAATTGGAGAGTCTGCTAAGAGAGAAAAATATATTGTTAAAAGTGTCGATGAAGTAACAGAATTGGTAGATGTAATCAGGCAAGCTATAAAAGATATAAGAGCTGAAAGGGTTGCTATAGACTCCGTCTCAACACTATACTTAACAAAGCCGGCAATGGCCAGAGGGGTTCTAATGCAACTAAAGCGCGTCCTTTCAGGCCTAGGAACGACTGCATTGCTGGTTTCTCAGGTTAGCGTAACAGAAAGAGGCTTTGGAGGACCTGGAGTTGAACATGCTGTAGACGGAATTCTAAGGCTTGACCTAGATGAGATAGAAGGAGAACTTATCAGGTCGCTCATCATATGGAAGATGCGAGGCACCAAGCATGATCTTCATAGAAGACCATTCGAAATAACGGATAGAGGTATAGTGGTATACCCAAACAAAACTATAAGAACGAGGGGAGAGGCTATAAGGATTGTAGAACAAAGTAATCAGGGAGGTGAGGAAAATGAGTGAAGTTCCTTTAAAACCAACTGGAAAAGAAGAGATAAAGAAACTTGAACTTTCATTGATACTGGGAACTCTCTTTAGACAGGATGTACTTGAAAGCATACGCTCTGCAGAAGATAAAGTAACTTGGCTTGATTCGTTGATAGTTGCAGCAGGCTCACTAGCTAGAGAAAGAGCGGGAATTCCTACTACTAAAATAGCAGAAGAGCTTGGGAGAACAGAATCAACAATAAGAAACCATTTAAGTGGGAGAACTGAGGCAGGCAAGATAGTAAAAGAAACCTACGAAAAGATGTTAAAAGGCGAAAAGTTAGAACTAACAATAGGCACTCAGGATGAAAAGTTAAAGCAGGAAAACGAAGAGCTAAAACAAAGAGTTGAGGAGCTTTCAAATAAATTAAGTAAGGTTAGGAATATGCTAGAACAACTACTAAATGAACTATAAGATTTTTAATTTTTCTTTTTAAGTGTTTAGCTTTGCTTTAATTTACATTCTTTTTGGTCGTCTATCATTCGCTTTTGGTAAAGGAGGAAACTTCTTGTGAGGCTCCTTCTGGTACCAGTAAGCAACGCTAGAGTAGTCGTTTCCTTGATCGTTAGCATGACCATGTTCTATCGTTACTTTTATTGACTTTGTAAACCTTATTGGGTCTTCGATATGAAACCTGTACATGCTCCACTTTCCAGACCACTCGTTTACATCGCCAGCCAAGGAAACACCATGGTAAGGCCCAGAATACTCACCAGAAGGAAAACCCCATGCAGATAAAAAGTAATCTTCAGTTCCTGTGCCATGAATACTTGGAGGCCACTTTTCTCCATCTACAAAGATCATATCATCGCCTTCTCCAAACCATGTGTAGTTTTGATGAAATGCATTAAAGTTATCAACACTTAGAACACAACCAACATAATGCCCAACACCTTCAGCATAGAGTATTAGGTAGTTTTCATCTCCAGTTGTGTTTAGTTCTTCTCCCTCGTACTCTATAGCTTTGCAAGGATTTTCTCTATTCCACCAAGCATGAAATCTTCCGTAGTTTTCTGGAATGCTTTCCCATTCTTCGTAATCAACATGAAAGTAAAAACTTCTAATTTCTATGTTGCTTTCGTTCTCTATCTCTATTCTAGCTTCCTTAGAGAAGGGCATAGGAAAGTAACAGTTCATTCCAGCGTTTAATCCTCGTCCTGGTCCTCTTATCATGCTAAGTGGAAGAGAAACGAAATGATTTGCAACTCCATGACCAACTCCAAAGAAGTCGCCTAAAGGAACTTCAACGCTTGGGTTTTCTTCTCCATCCCAGAACATCCTAAGGATAGTATCTCTCAGGTAGTATCTGTTTTCAGAATTAGCTGTAATCCAAATGTGTCTTATTATACCTGCGCCTTTTATTTCAGCTATGTTTACTTTTTCCATTGATTTTATTGTAATGTAGTCTCGATTTCCACCTGTTCGATCGTACGAAGAAATTCTTTTAGTTTTTGAAAAAATTATTCTTGGAAGCGATGACAAAGGACCACTCATATAGTTCATCTCGTTCATAGCGAAAAACTTCCTTATCTTAATTTATAAACTTTTTTAAGCATCTGCATCTAGTTATGATCTAAGAATTCACTTAGTGGCGATATAAGTTTAGTATTTCGAAATATAACTTAGTTGAAGCGAACTTAGAAAGAATTGGAATGTTAAATTAATAGCTTTAAAGGAACTTAATTTCCATTTATCGTTGCATTTCTGAAGTTTTGGCTCATAGTAGTTATAGAACTCCTTTCTCTTAGATACTTTGCTTAATTAGACTTCTTAAGCTTAACTTTAATCTTTCTCTCTATTTTTTTCTTTAAAAAATATCTGAATCGCAAAGAAAGACCAGTCTATCTTTTCAATGCAAACTCAACAAGGAAGCTAAGTTTGTTTTACTAAAAGTAACAGAAACACAAGCATTGTAAAAAAAGGTACTTAAGGACGTCTTTTGTTCTTCTTCTTGCTTACTCAATTAAGCTTTAAATATTTCAGAAGTAAGACTTACAAGCGGCAAAAATGTCCGACAAGATAAAGATAGCAATAGTTGGATGTGGAGGGATGGCCTCGTATCATCTAAAGCAATATGGAGAAATAAAGAAAAAGGGAATTGTTGATTTTGAGATTGTTGCTGTATGCGACGTAGTGGAAGAAAGAATGAAAAACTTCTCTAAAACCATTGAAGAATTTCAAGGAACTAAGCCGATAGAAGTTCCAGACTCACGCAAGCTCTTGGAAATAAAAGACCTAGACGCTGTTGACATAGCAACTGATCATCGGACACACCATATACTTTCTATTCCCTTTTTGAAAAAAGGAATTCATACTTTAGTAGAAAAGCCGCTAGCGATAACCATGAGAGCAGCTCACAACATGATCGAAGCAGCAGAAGATGGAAAAGCTATACTTGCTGTTGCAGAAAATTATAGACGTAGCTTAAACAACAGGTCAATAGGATGGACAATACAAAACGGACACATAGGGAAGCTTCAAATGATTTTCTTGGGAGGCGTTGGAGGTGCACCAAATTGGGGAAGAGATGCAGTCATAGCGGGAACTCCTTGGAGACATGAAAAACTATCTGCTGGAGCAGGGCCTGTTCTAGATAATGGAGTTCACGACACTGACCTATTTAGATATTTTGCTGGTGACGTAAGCGAAGCAATAGGAATTACAAGAACTTTTGAAGGGGAGCGGTATCTCAGAGACGAAAGAGGAACTATACTAAGAAGTGTAAAGAATAGTGTTGAAGATGCTGGGTTTGCAATACTTAATCACGAAAATGGCTGTATTACACTTTGGGCTCCTGCATATTGGGCAGGACATGGAGAAGGATCTTCTTTTGGTAAGTGGCTATACGGAAACAAAGGTGTAATCAAGGAAGACAACATAGTACTTGATACTGGATTCAGAATGAACATAGCATCTTTCTTCTTACTAAACGCATCACAACAAGAAAGAGAGAAATATTTTCCACATGGTTTGTATGACTCAGTGGCAATTGAACTTTACGACTTCCTCACAGCAGTAAGAGATAAGAAAAAGCCAGAAACTGATGCTATTGAAGGTTATAAAGCAATGGCAATATCTTACTCAGTTATAGAATCCTCTTATTTGAAGAAGCCTGTAAACGTAAAAGATGTTGAAGACCTAAAGATTGAGAACTACCAGAAGGAAATAAATGAAAAATTGGACATAAAGTAGCGCTAAACTAGTCGTAAAGGCTCTGAAAGAGAAAACCAGATGAATTTGTTTAACTTAAAGTGCTAATAGTAACATAAAATATTTAAATCCTACGTTCTTACAATTAAAAACCATGACAAAGCTTCTGTACATGGACAACTCTTACTTAAAGGAGTTTGAGGCAGAAATCGTAGAAGTTAGCAACGAGGAAATTGTTCTAGATCAAACTGCATTTTATCCAAGAGGCGGAGGGTTACCAGAAGATACAGGAGTAATACTCAAAGGAGAAGAGAAATACATAGTTGATCAAGTGAGAAAGGAAGGAGATAAGGTATTTCACCATGTAGCTAACTTAGGTTTAAGCACTGGCGATAAAGTAAGAGGAATAATCGACTGGGAAAAGAGGTACACTATAATGAGAATGCATACAGGAATTCACGCGTTAGCATCAGTATTTAATAAAAAAACAGGCGCACTAATTACTGGAAATCAGGTTGGCGTAGATAAGTCAAGACTAGATGTAAACATTGAAAAATTCGACAGAAAGTTAATTGAAGAAGTATTCTCGGAAACCAACCAAGAACTTGCTAAGGGTAGAAATGTAAAAATTTACTATTTACCAAGAGAAGAAGCTTTTAAGATTCCCGGAATAGTAAAACTTGCAGAAGCAATGCCACCAGATGTAGAAAAGTTGAGGATAGTTGAAATAGAAGGATTAGACATCCAAGCAGATGGCGGCCCACATGTTTCAAACACAAAAGAAGTTGGAGAACTTGTACTTAACAAGGTGGAAAACAAGGGTAAGAATAATAGGAGGGTTTACTTCACGTTAAAGCCGGAAAAGTTAATTCAATAAAAATAGTGAAATGAGTCCAATATTTGTAGTTCAAGAGCACTGGGCAAGTCACCACCACTTTGACTTTAGGTTAGAAATGGATGGAGTCTTAAAATCTTGGGCAATACCAAAAGAAGTTCCTGTTGAACGTGGAGTAAAAAGATTGGCAATACAAGTTGAAGACCATGCATTGGAGTATGCAGATTTTGAAGGCGTAATTCCAGAAGGAGAATACGGAGCTGGAAAAGTTTTGATTTGGGATAAAGGAACCTATGAGCTAGTTGAAAAATCTGAAAGTAAGATAAAATTTAAGTTGCTTGGAAAAAAGCTAAAAGGGATCTACCAACTAATAAAGTTTAAAGAAGATCAGTGGCTTTTAATGAAAACAGAATAGCGCACAAAAAATAGTAAGACTTGGATCACTATAAATTTCGAAAAACAATTTTCTTCTTAAGCCTTACTTTACCTTAATCGAAGAAAACCACAACCTTTTTATTTAAGTTTTTATGCTTAGTGTTCGAAGAGCAAATAAAGAGTGAAAAAGCATGTTTAATGTAAGTTCTCAAGAAG
>JAAOZO010000005.1 GCA_011605715.1 Nitrososphaerota archaeon
GTATTAAGTACTTTCCAGCAAGCCCAGAAATAAATAGAGGAATTGTAAAAGCTGGAAGTGTAGAAGCTCCTGTAACGATACCCATTAAACTAAATGGGATTGAAGTTAACTTAGAAATAGCTGATCCTCCAACACCGAGCACTATAGACAGAATAAAGAAGAACAGAAGTACAGTTATATTAGCAGTAAAAATTTGCCTAGTAGCCCACATAAGTTGGTTTATGGCTGAAACAGGCCATGCGATGAGCGTGTTGGGGTAAGCTGTTGAAGGAATGGGAGCAATCATCCAGAAAATACTTGCGTAAATAACTCCAAATATCGTGTAAAACACAAATGCAATACAAAACGCAAAAAGAAAATCGATTGGTTTAGTCTCTGTTAAGTACGCAACTTTTATGTTCTGAACCCATCCAGGAACAGAAGTACCACCTATTATTGGATTGAAGAACCATGCATCTATCTTTTGGTAACCAGACAGTACAATTGTGCCGGCCCACACGTAGGGGATACTAACTGAATAACCAGTTTCACCAACAGCTCTAGTACCTATTATTGCATTTAGAAATGAAACAACCACCGAAACTAAAATGGCAGGAAGTACAGGGAAGTCAGGTACAAAATATTCAAAAATTAAAACTGAAGCCACAGTTGAAGCAAAGTAAAGAAGTAAAAGAATTTTTAGAGAAGGATAACCAGCAGCCTTGCTTTGATCAGACAGCTTCCAAAGAGAGCGAATACCTCTTACAACTATCTTCCAGTTTTGCAATACTGCGAGTATTGCTACGCCTACTGTAAAACCAATTTGTGGAATTAACCAGACTCTTAATAACGACCTTTGATATACTAAACTTAAGTTCATCCCAAAGGTCCATTCTGCTTTCCACTGAGGAAAGTAATTACTGAAAAGGGTTAAAGCAAGGTTGTTTCCAATGATCCATACTAAGAGAGAACTTACGAACATATAAGCCACAGTAGAAAACGGAATTAAGAAACCACCTACCCAAGCAAGAGGATCCGTTGCTATACCTAACGCTGCACCTGGAATAAACTTCTCTATTCCAAGTAATCCTGTTGTAAGATCAACCCAAGGTATGGGAATAATTTGTATGTTTGTATTTAGAAACCCCAAGCTTATTGTGTTTATTCCGTAGAGGAAAAACGAATAAAATGCGCCAATAGCTGCAGAAATAATGAAAACCTCCATCTTGTCTGGCGGTCTATCTGTTAGTGTATTTATCATCTGTGCAGAAATGTCTGCAAATGGAAATGGTAATTTTTCTGTTTCTAGGAATAATTGCGCACAGATTATGGTTAGAGATATTTCTTCTATGATGAATAAAACTCCAAACTGTAAAGTTGAAAGAGCCATTGGAAGAAGCCAGATGTTTGAAAGTAAAGTTCTGCTAAACTCTATTTCTTTCCAATATGGAACATAAAAAGTAGGAATTACTTCTGGAACAGGTTTGCTGGTAAATGGATCTCTAAATGACCAACCGACAGGACTTGTTACTAAGTATTGACGATAGATAAAATCAATCATAGGAGTAGAAGCCGCAACGCCTATCATTATGAACATAATGAAAAGCTCTTGCTTTGTTAACCGAACGTTCATCAGTGAACCTAACTCTAAGAACAATATCACAGTTATGTAACTAAAAGCTCCAGCTACGCTAGCTCCTGAAACTAGACTTAAGTAGATTGAAACAGGTAGAAGAACAGCTGAAGCAAAGAAAAGAGCGGCTATAACTCTCCAAGTTATACCAGGTTTAAACTCGATTCTTTGACTGCTCATTTTTGCTATCACCTCAATGCATCAACTAAGCCTATATACCTTTTTCTATCGCTTTCGGAAAGTAATCTCCAAGTTAAGAGTTGTTTTCTAACGGCATCAACAAATCCATAATTTAGAACCACCCAAGTGTCAGGAGTTCCTTCTATTTTTTCCAATCTTAACATAAAGTCATATTTTCTAGTATCCTCATAGAACCTAGAGCTTATCACCGCCTTCTGATAAACACCAGATTCCAATGGCATTAAAGAAACAAAAAGTTCTTGAACTTTTTCTTTAATGTTTGTCTTTACATCTCTAACTATAAATGGGTCAGGTGTTTCGGAAGTATGTGCTTTAAAGAATTCTTCTAAAAATAAGTAAACTGCTTCAACTTCTCTTTCTTCAGTTAAAGAAAATGGTAAAGGAATATCCCAAATATTTCCTTTTGGTTTCGTTGGAATCTTCCATCTTCTTTCAAGTGATGGAGTAATGAGCTTAGATGCTAAATAAATAGGGTAGATCATCGCTAGCAAAGTAGACACTATTCCAGAAAGAATGGCCGCAATAACAGCAATGGACGTAGCATTTAGAGAGAAGTTTTCAGGAAGAAGTTTACTTGAAATGAGAAGCGAGTTCGTTACTATACCTAAAAAGTATGCAGGAACTATCGATAAAATTGAAATTACAATTGCTTCCGTGATAAATATTATTGCAGACCCAGATGGAGGAAGACCAACAGCACTATATACATATAATTCTCTTCCTCTTTCCTTTACTGAACCAAGAATTGCCGCGGAAATAGAGGCAGCACCTATAATGACAAGAGGTAGAGCAATAGAAAGACCAGATGAGCCATAGGAAATTACAGGACTATAGTAATATGATCCCTCGGAAGATGCAACATACAATGGAACACTGTATATGCTGGCAATATTTTCTGCAAGAGTTTTTGCATCATTATAACTTTTAGTTACAATAGAAATAATTGCTAAATAGCCACCCATATCTTTTCCTAAGTTA
>JAAOZO010000140.1 GCA_011605715.1 Nitrososphaerota archaeon
CAGTTTTAATGTAGTTCCAAAACTGGTTCATAAATACTTAAAGACCTTACTTTTAAGGCTTTGAAAGAAGCATTTTTCTTGAATTTTTCATCTGTTTCTTATTGATGATTGTCTAAAGACTAATTCTTCAACTTTTATAGGACATCTTCTTTCTCACGAGTTAAAACTACAGTATTGAAGAGTGCTTCATCATCCAAAAATTAAATTTAAACATTAACAAAAAGTTATAAATAAACAATACACTGAAGGCAATATGTTGTAATGTTACTTAATTAAGAACGGTCTTAAAAGAAAAAAAGCAACCAAGTTATATCTTGTTTTATTTTTATTTTTTATTATACTGCTTTTATCATCGTCGTGCTCGTATGCTTGGAGCAATGGTGGTTTCAGCTCTAATCCAAACAACCCAAAGTATGGAACTCATGACTGGATTGCTCAACATGCATTGGATTGGCTCCCGCCGAACGAAAAACAATTTATTTTGCAAAACCTTGCTTTGTACTTATACGGAACTGAGCTTCCAGATAACAATAAAGCGCCAGATGGAATAGGCGATACCTCGAATCATCATGTTTACTTTAGTTCTAAAGGTATCTTGGTAGACGATTCCTCAGCAAGAAGAGCAGAAGGAACATATCAATCAGCACTAACATTTCTTCTCTCTAACGACTTCTCAGAAGCTGCAAAGGTCGCAGGAGCAATGACTCACTACATATCTGATGTGGCTGTTTTTGGCCACGTAATGGGAAAAGAAACAGATTGGGGCGCTGAGACACATCACAGCGATTATGAAAGTTACGTTGATAGCAAGACTTCTAGTTATGATTCTGATTTTAATGTTTATCTTCACTTCGATGGAAAACTTGACATAATTTCTGCTTACAACGCTACCGTAAAACTAGCATACGACACTACCTTCGATTCAAGCGGAAAAGGGAGAACCTGTGTATGGATGGATAAAAACTACGATTGGAGCAATCAGGCATTCAAAGATAGAGCTGGTGAATCTTTAAACCTAGCAGTTAACTATGTTACTGATGTTCTTCATACACTTTACGTTGAGTATACAACGCGACGTGCTGAAATTGAAGAGCATAGGGGCGCTAACTTCTCGCTGTCTGTTTATCCAAGCTGTATAACAGTTGAGCAAGATGGCTCTGTAAATGTTACGCTAACAATAACACCATTTAAGCCTCTAAATACTTACGTTGACATTTACGCATCAGAAGAAAAAGACTTAACTGTTGTGGCCCCTTCACTTCTTTGGATAGCTAATAAATCAGTTGTGTGCACGTTAGAAATTATAACTTATTCATTTACAAAAGTGGGCGTTTATAATATAACAATTAATGCAAAAAGTACGTATCCTGAAGAAGTTGAAAGTACGCATATAATAGTAAACGTAACACAAGCACCACCGGACTTTGATTTTTCTGTGTCAATAGAACCAACTTTCGCTGTAGCTAAACCAGGAGACAACTTATCAGTAAAGCTTACAGTGGCTCAGGTTTTGTCTTTCCAATACATTTGTTCAAAAGATTTGTTTATTGACTATAAAAGCTCTAACTTGCTCGATATAAAAATAGATGATTACTACTCGTCTTACATTTTAAATTGGAGTGGCACGACGCATACAAGCACTATGACGATAAAGGTTCCTAAGTATATTAGTGTAGGTACATACAATATAACAATAGAAGTAGAAGTGCGTTTACTAAAAGAAAAGAATAACTACCTTAGCTCTAGTAAGCTGGAAAAGGTAGTAAATTTCACGTTAAGAGTTGAAAACTTTAACTTCTCAATAATAGCTACTTCAACTAATGCAACAGTTCAGCAAGGAAGTAATACAACTACTACAATAAGGATATTGCCTCTTAGTAATCTAACTCAGCAAGTTTACTTGTCAGCATCTGAAGTTCCATCTGGAATAACTGTAGTATTCAATCCACCTTCAGGAAAACCGCCCTTTATGAGTAACGTAACAATTGTTGTATCGAAAACAGTTCCTGTAGGTATGTACAGTATAACGATTAAAGGAACTGGAGATAGTCTAACTAAATCAATAGTTTACTCACTCAATGTCGCACAATCTAAACAATCTCAAAATGATGCGCTTATGTCACTATTAGTCTTTGTAGCACTTATAGCCATTATATACTTGCTCTACAGCAGAAAGAAAAGATGAAGTTTTAAGGTAGGTTTCTATTGCATTCTCGTTTTAGATCAGATCTTTTGCTTAGAACAACTAATCCTTGAAAACAATGTAGTTTACCTCTCTTAAATTTAAGTAGAAAAGCTTATTCTAAAGAGTCTATTTGACTTCTTTTTCTTAGCTCTCAAGTCTTCCTCCTTAAACATCGTTTCATGCATAAATCAGTAAAATAGGAAAATTTTTCTTCAAGAGTTCATAACTATAGTAGGTATTTAACAAAGTCGCACAACTCAATAAGTAGTTCTACTGACACCTAGCTCATTTAGGTTTTTTATTTTTGAGACTATCAACTTAAAGCTGCATGCGGTTTTTACCCGTTTTTCAGAATAGAACCTAAGTTTGTATATTAGCGTTGCCTCTCATAGAGCTTAAGGTAACAGAGTACTAGTCTATATGTTCAAAGCGCAACGCGCTAAAGATTTATTAGTGAGACAAAAACAGTTACTATAAACAAATTGAGCATGCAAAAGGAAAACGTTATAATAGCTGGAATGGCTATAATTGTTCTTTGTGTAATAATTACTGCATTTTGGGTTACAAGTTCGATGAGTTCTATAACCGAAGAGCTAAAAAAGCTTGAAGAAGAATATAACAGTACTTCTTATGAAATAGCTGAACTA
>JAAOZO010000064.1 GCA_011605715.1 Nitrososphaerota archaeon
ATTAAAGGTTACTTAGTGGGTAACTTTAGTAGAAAAGAACTAGAAGAGATGAACAGCTCAGAGATAGCAGAAGCCCTAATTAACGGAAAGTTAAAAATAAACAACGAAGAGCTTTATAAAGAGTTTCTCGACAATCTTAGCAAATTTGAATATGTTTACCAAACAGGAAACTATATTTTGTTTATGACAACGATTAACAAAGGAAATTACGACACAGATGATACGTTTCTTATAAGAAAGATATATCTCGCACTAATTTTATCTTTAGTTTTTCAGGGTGTAGTTTATGCCCAAGAGTTTAACGAAACATTTATTTTTAAGGATATTCAAGGAATTGTTAAGTATGTTCCAAGTCTAGGAATAAGAGACATCGAAAAGTATTTTGGATGGAAAAATGGTTGGGTCCCAATTTCATTCTCGATAGAAAAATCTGTAGAAAAGCTTTCTAGTGCTTTTCAGATCGAAAGTTACTTTATTCGTATTCAGCAGGCTAGAAAAGGCTTTCTTTTAGAAATTATGAGAGAACCTGTTGGAAAGACCTTAAATAAATATGCTATTAGTACAAACAGATCTTCTCCTGAGCTTGAGCTTGTTCAACTTTTAGATAAGTTAGCTCAGGAGGTTGATAGTCACCAGCAGTTGGTGACAAAGGAGGTGAAAAAAGTTTGAGAAAACCAATTGTAATTGGAGAAGCACAAAACAAAAAGGATCTTCAGGATCTAAGAACAGAAGCAGAAGAGATTCAGAGTAATCTCTACGAATACTTAAGGACCTATATTCCCCAAGAGCCTTCCAAATCACTCTCTAAGTCAAGTGTAATGGGGCCTGTTGGAAAGTTGCTTTCTCAAGTATTGGCAAAAAGATTTGGAAACAACGTAGATCCATATGTTGGGTTCACTGTAAATATACACAGAAATATGACTGGATTTCTTCCTTCAAACGAAGCAATAGGAAAGCTAAGACTTGCAGTTCAAGAACTTCTTAATCTTTCAGAGCAACTTACTGAACGGGACTTTGCAAAACTGATAAATCTTATAGACTATGGAGTGTACTTTAAGAAATGTAAAGATATAGCAGAAAGAATAGAAGCAAAAAAAGTTGAAGAAAGTGAGGTGAAAAAAGAATGAGTCAAAAATCTTTGATTGAAAAACTTGAACCATACTTTGAACAAAAACTGCAAAAATACAGAACACCGAAAACAATCCAAATCTTAATGCTTAGGCAAACTCACGACTATTCAATATTTAGAACAGAAGAAACAAGAGAAATAAACACGGTAGTGCTCCCTAAGTCAATGAGTGATAACTCTCCTACACTAAAAGTTGCATTATTCGCTTCGAAGCAAAAAGCACCTGAAAACAGGTATTTTGCAAACATGCTGAAGATGTACCTAAAAGAAATGGTGAGTTCTAATCGTACGAACCTAAGTTCCAAATACAAAAGTTATATAGAAGCAGCATTGAGTTGTGAACTTAAGGATAATTTATGCAGAAGGTGCCCAAGGTGCATGCTATTCGGTGCAGTATCCACAGAAAAAGCAGCTTCTAGATTTAATATAAAACATAGGATAGAGTATAGTACAGCATATTCACTAGAGCCATACGAAAAAGTTTACGAGTTGCAAACGTTCAATGCAATAGAAGATTCCACTCAATCAACAGGACAAGCGCTAAACGTAGTAGAAGCAATCTCCCCACTCGTTAATTTTCCATCAATAGTTTCTTTAAATTCAGTAACAAAGTACGAATTCATCGCGTACATAAAGACGTTACTCGCGTTAAAAGGTTATGGTGCTGAAACTAGAACTAGAGGTGATACAGTAAACATAATTACTGGAATAGTTGGTGGTTTTGAAGAAATAATCACTCCTCTAGAGTACAACCTTGAACTTTCAGACCTTAAATCATCCGACCTAAGTCAAGTGGCTGAAAAAACATACACCATTCTCGAAAAGTATAAGGAGTTTGCAGCATTCAAAGACAACATCGTTATATTAACTCCTGATGAGCTAAAACAACTCATAAAAGAAATTCAAGGATTCAATATTTCAGAAATAGTTGAAGAAATGTATCAGCAGTCGTTCGACTTGTACGCAGAACTAAAAGAGTTAGCAAGCGATAAAAAGAAAGGAAAGTCATCAAAAGAAACTGAAGAAACAACTGAAAATCAAGAAGAAAGTGAACAGTAAATTGCCTGAGTCAACGGAAGTTACAAGTACAAAAATTTATAGAGTACTTGCAGTTTCTCATGATTTTTTATTCTTTGCTTCTAGGGGTATAAGAAAGGTAGCCACAACTAACATCATAGGAAACTACGCGATAATGTATTCTCTGAACAAGCATATTGTTGAGTCACAAAGAAATATGAGTGGAACTAAACCACACTACGAAGAAGACATGAAAAAGTTTACTGTTTATGCAACTCCTGCTAAACTAATAAATATTAGAAGGATTCCTTTCTTGTCTTCTAAGCTTTGTACACGAAATGAAATAGATTGGACCACAAGTAAACAAGAAGTTGTAATCACTTACAATGCTGTTAATACTATTACAAATGACGTTGAAACTGGAAGATTAAACTTTCCAATGGTTGGAAAATACGCTAAGAACGTTCCTTTAACAGTTTTTGAGTTCTTTGCCATAGGAGGTAATCCAAACGGGCTATTCAGACTCGGAAAAAAGCTAGCTTTAGTTCGTTATTTTGCTGAACCTCTTAAGTTATTAGGCATTCACAAAAAAGAAAAAGTAGTCGCAAGCCATCCAGTAAATATGATTGAACTTCCAAAGGATGTAAATATATTAAGTGGCACTATCTTTAACCAGATTCCTCCCATTATTGCTGATGCCACTCTAGAGAACGTAACGTGGTTAGAATGTGTAAGTGAAACTTCAAAATATAATATAGTGTTGCCAAATACATCTTTTTATCCTAGAGTAAAATGGCCTTAAACAAAGAACCTAAAGAGTTATCAGTTAAAGTAAAGGGTTATGCCCTACCATATTCAACAGAACATATTGGAAGCATACGCCTTCTAGAGTTTCAGGAAAGAATAAGACATGCAAAAGAAAGACTGGTATTACTGAATGCGCCCACCGGTTCAGGAAAAACTTTAGCGTACTTATTGCATGGAATAGAAAACTTTTCTACAACTATTATTCTTTATCCAACAAAAGAACTTATGGAAGATCAAGCAAAAAACATTGTCAAACTTTTGAATAATCTAGGTAGACAAGTTACCGAAGTAGATGTAGACGAAAAAAATGAAAGTACTAGAAGTAACACTAGTAATGAATTTGATGTTGTGCTTCTTGTAGCTAATGGTGATACTTTAAGGTATTGGGCCGATAAGGAAGAATCTTCAGAAGGAAAAGCCTTTCTAAATAAGCTGAAAGAATTTACTTCTTGTAAGCATCTCATCCTTTTAACTAATATTGATATTCTTTATCTGCTACTTCGCTCTAGTTTTTTTGCTTCTTCAGAAATATTCAGAATAGTTGCATCAAGAGGAAAAGCGTTGCTGGTAGTTGATGAATTTCACTTGTACTTTGGTTTTTCTTTGCTTGTTTTAGTTACTGCCATTAAATTACTTATCTATGCTACTTCAAACCCGTTTATTCAAAGAGTTATATTTTCAAGTGCGACAAGCGTAGATTTAAGTAAAGTTTTTAATGAAAAAATTGAAGTTATCGAAGCAAAATACTACAGCAGCGATTATACTGAAAAAGAAGCCAGAATTTCAAGATTTGATACTATACTTAAAATCAGACCAATTGACTACCTAGTATATAGTGAATCGGATATCAATAAAGTTCTTTCTGAAGCTGTTGCATTATATAATGATATAACTGCAAGAAATGTAAATCTTGATAAAAGTACAATTAACGTGTTAATAATATTGAACAGTATAATTTCGTGTGAAGCTCTTTACAAAAAGCTTTTAAGCAATCTAAAGAATGGCGTGAAAAGAATAAGTTCTTATGTCCCAAGGAAAGAACGACGACTGTACACTTCGTACGAAACAAAAATTTTAGTTGGAACAAGCGCTATTGAAGTTGGAATAGACTTCGACTCTTATTCTTTAGTTTTTGAGGCTTCTGATGCATACTCTTTCATACAACGTTTTGGAAGAGTATCAAGAAAAAGGTGTGGAGAAGCTATAGTTTTTGTTCCTAATTACTCTTTTTCTAAAATTAAAGATAAGCTTAGCGGGAAAAACGAAGTTTCATACTCTGAGTTCGTTAAAATTATAGAAGATTCTATGTTTAAATCAAAAAGCTATGAAGACTTTTCTGTAAGCCAGTTTGCTTTAGCATTAGTCTTAGGCATATTTGCTGCTATAGAAAAGAGAATAAATCGTGAAATTGATGAAAGCGAACTATCCCAACTAGTTTCTAGTGATAAGTACAAAGAGATATACAGAAAAATTTTTCCGTATGATGTCGTCGAAAAAACACTACCAATAGATAAGGACTTCATATTAAAAAGGTTTTTCATGTTTTCAGTAGATAACGTTTCAGCAAGAGGGAATTTAGCTTCAATTCCATGTTACCTAGAAGAGTTTGATACATTCACATTAGTTAGCATTACAGATCTTGCAAAATTTGATTTTGAACTCAAAGAGAAGAGCGAAATCTCTAGCGATCTAAAGAAAAAATTACCTTGCTCTTATACTTTCGAGAACACCAACCAATTAGCTATTGTGCATAAAATTTCGTTAGAAAAAGCTAAGCATCAATTTCATTTAGATTCGTCATGCATCGAGCTTAAAAAGGTACTCCTTGGGAAGCACATAATTGGATGTGTAACTAACGTAGTAACTACCCTAGACCAAAAATACATTGAAGAGCTAAAGAAAGCAATACTTAGTTCTTATGGTGTAATAGGTTTTGAAGAAGATTGGAGACTAACACATCTTAAGGTTAAAGTCGATAACAGAGATTTCGTGCTCTACTTGGGCGCAGATGCCTTTCTTTATTATTACTTGGAAAATAAAAATAAATATAAACCCATAAACTAAATTCATAGAATGATGAAAAGTAGTACGTCAAAAAACCATAAACTTTTTGTATTTAACCTTGGTTTTGATGCTACTCATGTAATTGCAAGGTTAACTTCTCAGAGTGTTACAGATGGAGAT
>JAAOZO010000105.1 GCA_011605715.1 Nitrososphaerota archaeon
GAAAAAGTACCGAATCCCTAGGGCTGCTCAAACATGGGAAATTCCAGTTCACACTCCAGATATACTTGCGTCTGCTAGAGCAATAGATGCTTATCTTGAAGGCTACGTTGCAACTGGAAACAAGGAATACCTTGAAAGAGCGAAGTATTGGGCTTATACTGGTCTTCCATTTGTATACCTTTGGAGTAGGGAAGATAGGCAAGTGATGCTCTATGCTACAATTCCAGTCTATGGTGCCACTCACTATAGAGCACCAGTTTGGGTTGGAAGACCTGTACAATGGTGTGGATTAGTTTATGCTTATGAGTTGCTACGGCTATCTAAGTACGACAACAGCTTTCCATGGGAGATTGTTGGCGAAGGAATCTTATCAAGTGGAATGCGCCAGCAGGTAACTTCTGGTAGTTTAACTGGCACTTTTCCAGATTCTTGGGATCTGATAAAAAATGTTGCTTATGGTCCATACATAAACCCAGAAGACTTAGTTAAGCCTACGCTTGCCTTAAAAGGGTTTGATCCTGATTTGAATACTATTGTCTTAAGGACTTCAAGAGGCAACATTACTATAACTACTCCTTCCAAAATTTTAGAAGCCGAAGCAAATAGCACTCAGATAAAGCTTAAATTGTCCTTTTTCAAGAACGAATCTAATTATATACTGGTTTCAAACTTCAAAGCTTATTCTGTTTCAAATCTAAGCGAAGGAAAATTAAGCTATGCTGAAAATTTAGACAATGCGACAGAAGGTTGGAAAATTCTTGGCAATGCGACTGAAATTAAGGTAAGATTCTCCAACGAAGAGTTAGAACTTATTTTATTTGGAAGCATAGCTCCTTAGTAAAACTTAAATTGTAACTTTTTAATTTTTAGCTGATTCATGTAAGATGGCTCTCGAAAAAGGTATAATGTTGGGAGTAATCGTCTTAGTAATCGCTTTACTTTCATTGTTCTACGTTTTCATTGTACAAAGGCTAATTTTCAATGTTGCTTTGGTTTATGAGGGGAACAAAACTACAAATTATTGTAAAAACTGGTTCTTTAAGGGAGAAACCGCAACTTTAATCTTTAGAGTTAGAAATCCATACTTTACTAGAGTTTCGTTAAACTTTTATTTAACTCCTCTTGACTCATACAACAAGAACACTTCATACTTAGTATACTCTACAACAGTTCCTGGAGCGTTCATCCTTCCAAATACTAAGGACATTAAATTCAACGTAGATACAAATGAGCTCAACGAGTGTCTCTATGTAATAAAGGTTGAAGCTAAAGGAATTAATTTAGAATTAAACGGAAGTAGACAAAGCTTTCAATATAATTTTGAGTCGTACCCATGGATGCTGGCAGTTATGAGCAATTTTCAAACAAGCAATTTTTCTTTTACAAAAGCGTACGACTTAGTTGTTCCCTATGGTCTCGGTGTAAACATTCATTTCATAAATCCAAACGATCAACAAAAGTTCTGGCTTGATATGATGAAGCATGCCGGTTTTAAGTTAATAAGAATGGATTTTGTTTGGGATCATATTGAAAGGAGTAAGGGTACCTATGATTTTTCAGACTACGTAGTGCTAACGGAAGAATTAAAAAGAAGGGGAATGGCCCCACTTTATATTTTGGACTATGGTAACCCTCTGTACGATAATGGTCTATCGCCACATACTGAAGAAGGAAGAGTTGCATTTGCAAACTTTGCTGCAAATGCAACGAAGAAATTCTTGAACTATGATATAGTTTGGGAAATATGGAATGAGCCAAATATTGGTTTTTGGAAACCAAGTCCTAACGTAGACGACTACTCTAAGCTAGCCATAGAAACTGCAAAGAAAATACGCACTGTTAACAAAGATGCATTAGTTATTGCCCCTGCTTCTTCTGGAATCGACTTAAACTTCATAAGAAAGTTCGTTGAATACAATGCTCTAAATTATTTGTCAGCAATTTCCGTTCATCCATATAGAGACTCAAGTCCTGAAACTGTTACTGGCGACTACGCTAAGCTTAGGCAACTAGTCAACAACAAAACAATAGTAAGTAGTGAATGGGGCTACACCACCAGTGGCTTATATGGAAACAAAGTTGATATATTAACTCAAGCTAAGTATTTGACAAGAATGTATTTAGTTAATTTAATGAACAGAGTTCCAATTACCATAATGTACGACTGGAAAGATGATGGCATAGATCCAAGCAACTCTGAGAATAGTTTTGGAATGATTGCTAATGAGCAAATTAGTTTGTTGTTCTTAGGACGTGAAAGCTACTTCATAAAGCCTGCTTATTATGCAGTTTATACCTTAACGAAAAACTTGAATGGGTTTAAGTTTTTGGAAAGAATTAACATAGAAAACGATAGCAGCATTTACTTACTGAAATTCGGTAATGGTCTAGAACAAAAATTCGTAATTTGGACAACATTGTACAACGAAAAAGAAGTAACTCTAGATCTTACAAAAATGAACGTTACAAACGTAAAAAGAGTTGAGCTCATAAAGATGTTTGGAGAGCATAAAGTTGTTAGCATAACCGGAAATTTTCTAAGAATTGATATTAACGATGCTCCTACGATAATGAGCTTCTTTGAGCAGTAAGATGCTTCAATACGTAAGAATAAGTAAAATAAAACTGCTTGTCCAAAGTTATTATATAGTTCATCGCTTAGGATGTATGTCTTTTAAACATAAGTTGACAGTTTCGTAAACTATGCTCTGTTAACTTAAGGTTTTTCTAGGCCAAGGATTACCTTTTCTTATGTTTGAAACATTTGAACTAAACTTCAAGAGGCAGAGAACCAACCTTTCTTTAGTTCTCTACGCTCTTTACTTGGTAACCCTTGGCCTAAGTTATAGAAAAGTTTCAAACGCTATTAAAGTTTTCGTTGAAAGAAGTCACGTGGCAATTTGGAAATGGGTTCAAAGGATTCATGGCTTTAGGAAGATATTCAAGGTAAACTGTAGAGTTTCAGTTTTTCTAGTGGATGAAACTGCTGTAAAAGTTGCTGGAAAGCTAGCTTGGGTTTGGGTAGCCTATGAACCATATTCAAAGAAAATCCTTGGATTTTGGCTTTCTAGGACTAGAAATTCCTACGAAGCTGAAATTTTCTTAAGAAGCTTAATCAATTTGTACGGAAGGCATCCTGTTTATACTGATGGTGCTCCTTTCTACATAGAAGCTTGTAGGAGTTTAAATCTTGTTCATCGAACTTATGAGTTTGGAGATTGGTTCTTCGAAGTAATAGAAAGACAAGTACAGGTCTTAAAGGATAGAACTGAAAACTTCGATGATTACTTTCCTTGCA
>JAAOZO010000081.1 GCA_011605715.1 Nitrososphaerota archaeon
CAACGAATTTTCTTACAACCTCATCTTCAAGGACATCAACCCTTTGTAGTGTGTGTGATATCGTGAAACCATCCATTGCTACTATCGTTGGAAGCAGTACGTTTTCATCTTCAGCAATCTTAAATGCCATTAATGTTAAGTCATAAATTTCTTGTGCATCTTCAGCTGAAAGCATTATCCATCCTTGGTCTCTTACGCTCATAAAGTCAGAGTGGTCGTTGTGTATGTTTATTGGCGCAGATAAAGCTCTCATTGAAAGCGCCATTACTATCGGAAGCCTAAGACCAGAGGCAACCGGTAGCTCTTCAAACATTAAGGCAAGCCCTTGGCTTGAAGTAGCTGTAAAGACTCTAGCTCCAGCTATTGCTGCTCCTATGCATGCAGAAAGTGCAGAATGTTCTGATTCTACGTTAACAAACTTTGCTTTAATCTCACCATCGGCTACGTATTGACTAAGGGCTTCAACTATGATTGTTTGTGGCGTTATTGGATATGCTGATATGAAGTCAACGTTAACTTGCTTTACAGCGTATGCTACTGCTAAGTTCCCAGTAGCTTCTATAAACTTTTTAGTAGTTGTTACTGTTGCCATTTCATTACACCTCCTCCTTAACCATGCTTATCGCTTTAACTGGACACTCGTTTGCGCAAATACCACAACCTTTGCAGTAGTCATAGTTAACCTCAACGTTGTTTCCCTTTCTTACTATGGCTGAATCGGGGCATAAAGTCCAGCAAATTAAGCAGTTTGTGCACTTTGCATAGTCTATTACTGGCTTTTCACTTCTCCAATTTCCAGTTTTGTAGAGTAAGCCACTTCCTCCTTTTACTACAGCTCCTATTTCCATTTCTTTCCAACTCTTGTCAAAGCTCAAAGTTTTTTCACCTCCTCAAACCCAAGCTTTATTGCCATGACGTTTTGCTCAGCTATGTTCCCTTTAAACCTATCTCTTATTACTTCTTCTAGTGTAGCTAATCGGGGTTCCCCAAGAACTTTTGATAAAGCTCCAATCATTGGAGTGTTGAATATTGGCTTTGTTGATTTGAATACTTCGTTTGAGATTTTCCATGCATCTACGTAAAACACCTTTCTTCCTCTAAGGTCATCAATCTTTTTTATGTCGTCAATTCTTTTCTCATTTGTGTTAATAACCGCAGTACCTTCTTCCTTTAGTCCTGAGTAAGATTCAGCTTCTAAAGAAAGTCTTGGATCTATTACTACTATTATGTCTGGCTCATATATGATGGAGTGGTCCTCTATGGGAGAGTCTGAAATTCTTGTATAACCTCTTACTGGTGCACCACTTCTTTCAGGACCAAATTCTGGAAATGCTTGGCTGTATTTTCCTTCTCTTATTGCAGCAGTTGCAAAGACTTGGTTTGCAAGAACAACTCCTTGACCTCCACGTCCGATCCATTTTATTTCCAATAACATTTTTCTTCGCACCAAAAAAGAAAAACGTATTATTTATTTCTTTCCTACTTTTCTTCGCTTTTTGCAAAAAGACAAAATAAAAAGAAGCAGTACTTTATTTTTAACGAGTTCATACTTTATTAAATTTATACTACTTTAGTTTTTCAAGGAAAAAGAGCTCTTAAAGCGCTATTGGTTAATCTTTTTAATGGCTTTCTATCTTAGAAAAGACAAGAATGCTTGAAGTTAAAGCTAGAGAACACCCAATTTCTATAGCGTTTCCCTCTTCTGTTATTTATCCTCTGGACAACTTAATGCTTGCAACTATAAGGCTTGGGTACATCGCAAGAGCTGCAGCAATTTTTAGAGTAAATAAAATAATCATCTACAACGAAAAAGATAATGAAACATACAGAAAGCTTCAAGAAATTTCCCATGAAATTCTAGATTATCTTTCCTACCCACAGTACCTAAGAAAAATTAAGTTTGGAATGAAGCCTCACTTAAGGTATGTAGGCATTCTTCCTCCCCTAAAAACTCCAAGTCACTTAGTTGTAAGAAGCCTAGATGAAGTCAAGTCGGGTGATGTGAGGGAAGGCATAATTACTAAAGTTAGTGGTTCAAGAGCAGAAGTAGAGCTTGGTCTAGGCAAAAAGTTTTTCTTGAAGCTAGACTCAAACAAGGGTAACAGTAAGGTTAAAGTAGGTCAAAGAATGCTGTTTAAGTTGAAGAACATAAAAAGCTTTGAAGTTGAAATTGCTGACGAACAACCAAAAACCTTCTGGTGCTACAAAGTAGAAAAGGCTTCTTCGAGTCTAGGCGCTCTTTTAAGGAGTAATAAAACATCTTTTAGGATTGGAACTTCTAGGCTAGGTATGCCTTTTTATAAAGCAAAAGATGCGATAAAGAAAGGTTACGAACAGAAGGGCGTTTTAATTGCTTTTGGAGGCCCAAAAAGAGGCCTAAAAGAAATCCTGCTCGAGGAAAAGATTAATTTATATGAGGTTTTTGATGTCGTAGTGAACACGGCCAAAGACCAGGGGGTTGCTACCATAAGAACTGAGGAAGCAATCCTCATTTCTTTGGCTGTGATCAATGAAATAATATAAAAAATAAGGTGAAAAAGGAAGAATGGGGCATAGAAAGCAATCAAGGCCAAGACATGGCTCTCTAGCCTTTCTGCCAAGGGCTAGAGCTAAGTCTCTAGTAGCTAGAATTAGGTACTGGCCAAAAGTTGAGTATGAAACTCCAAAACCTCTTGCCTTTGCTGGCTACAAGGTTGGGATGACGCAGGTTACTATAGTCGACAACGAGGAACATTCTCCAACGAAGGGTAAAGAAATAGTAATTCCTGCAACTATAGTGGAAACTCCTCCTCTACTCGTAATAGGTGCAAGAATTTACGAAAAGACCATAGAAGGATTAAAGACAAAGAAAGACATAGTTTATCCTCAACTTCCAGAATTTGTTTACAGAAAGCTTGTAACTTTAAAAAACATGAAGGAAAAGAAAGAGGCCTCTATTTCAAAAGAAGACTTAGATGAAAATGATGAGGTTCGATTGGTTGTTTCCAGTCAACCAATAAAGGCTGGAATCAGGAAAAAAACTCCAGAAATATTTGAGGTTGCAGTAAGTGGAGGAAAAAGTAAAGAAGAAGTAGTAAACTACGTGAATTCAATAATTGGGAAAGAGATAAGAGTTTCCGATGTTCTTAAGGAAGGTCAATTTGTTGATGTTTTTGGAATTACAAAAGGAAAAGGTTGGGCTGGAGTTGTAAAGCGATATAGAGTAAAGCTACTTGGAAGGAAGAGCAACAAAACACATAGAGGCATAGCAACTCTAGGTGCAAAGAGCCCTAACAATGTTATGTTCTACGTTCCTAGGGGAGGCCAAATGGGTGTTCATCAAAGATATGTTAGAAATCTGTTGGTTCTTAGAGTTGGAAGTTCAGAAAATCCGATTAACTTAAAGGGTGGCTTCTTAAGGTATGGTCTTCTAAGGTCAGACTTTGTTCTTCTAAAGGGTTCGGTTCCAGGGCCAACAAAAAGATTAGTTAAGCTAAGAGTTTCAGCAAGAAGAAAGGAAGAGGTAACGCCTCCTCAAATAACTTACATAAGTCAAACAAGTCAGCAAGGTGTATAAGGTCATGAGCGAAGTTCCAGTTTTAAGTAGCGAAGGAAAAGAAGCTTCTAGAACAGGCTTACCTTGGTTTATGGCTCTAACACCAGACAGAACGTTAGTAAAAAGAGTGTTTTTCTTACTTTTCTCAGGGTGGCACCAACCGCAAGGAAGGGATCCAATGGCTGGAAAGCGTTACGTTGCAAAGTCTTGGGGTGCTGATCATGGCCTTGCAAGAGTTCCAAGGCTTCATTCTGGTAAGGCAATCTTCGCTCCATCCACAGTAAAAGGTAGACTAACACATCCTCCAAGGGCGGAAAAAGTAATAGTCAAGAGAGTGAATAAAAAAGAGAAAGCTAAAGCTCTTCTCTTTGCAATTGCAGCAACAGCCAACAAAGAGTTAGTCGTTGAGAGAGGACATAGAGTTCCAGATAGTTTAACTTTACCAATTCTATTCGATTCTTCTGTATCAAACTTTACTAAGGCTTCGCAGGTTGTAAAGTTCTTAGAGAGTATAGGCCTTTCCGAAGAGCTTGAAAGAGTAAAAAACGTGAAGCTTAGAGCAGGTGTTTCAGCAAGAAGAGGACGAGGGAAGAAGAGAAAAGTCGGGCCTCTATTCGTAGTTACAAAAGAAGAACCACTCTTTAAGGCAGCTAGGAATATACCTGGTGTCGACGTTGTTGACGCCAACCTGCTATCTCTAAGAGAGTTGGCTCCAAATGGAAGAGTTGGTAGACTTACTCTTTGGTCTCAGAAAGCTTTAGAAGTCTTAGAACAGAGGGTGAGAAAATATGCAGAAAAGGTCAATATTGTTGTATCCTAAGGTAACAGAAAAAACTTCAAAGCTAATAGAAACAGAGAATAAGATAGTCTTTGTTGTAGACAAAGATGCAACAAAAGACCTAATTAAGAGGGAATTCGAAAGAAAGTTCAGCGTAAAGGTGGAAAAAGTGAATCTAAATAGAACTTTCTCCGGCGAAAAAATCGCATACATAAAGTTAAAAGAGGGTGGAAAAGCGCAAGAGGTAGCAACTAAGCTTAAGATACTGTAAGGTGAATTAAAAATGGGAAGACGACCAATTGTAAGAAGAAGAGGGAGCTCACCGAACTTTATGGCACCCACGCATAGAAGGGTTGCGCCTGCTGCTTACAACGTTAAATTTGACACTGAGTTGGAGAAAGCAAGACTTGTTGACTTAGTTCATGATCCAGGCAGAGGAGCACCACTAGCATTAATTGAGACTACCTCTGGAAAAAGCTTCTATACTGTAGCTGCTGAAGGTAGCTACGTTGGCCAAGAAATTCTAATTGGCAAAAATGCGCCTCCAACAGTAGGAAACATACTTCCTCTAGGCTCAATTCCAGAAGGCACGATGGTTCTTAACGTAGAAAGAAGAGTAGGCGACGGTGGTGCATTGTTTAGAGCTTCTGGAAACTTTGCGGTTGTAATTAGCCATAACCCTGATGGAACAGTAACTTTGAAAGACACAAAGGGCAGGTTGTTTGTCATCGATCAAAGGTGCTTAGCAACTGTAGGTGTCGTTGCTGGTGGAGGAAGAACAGAGAAGCCATTTCTTAAAGCAGGAAACAAGCTTAAGCTGATGAAAAGTAAAGGAAGATTATACCCAATTGTAAGGGGCGTTGCTATGATTGCAGCTTATCACCCACATGGTGGCGGAAGACATATGCACGTTGGAGGTTCTACATCAGTTAGCAGAAATGCTCCTCCTGGAGCGAAAGTTGGTTTAATTGCTCCAAGGAAGACAGGAAGAAAGAAGATGAAAGAAGAAAAAGGTAAAACATTTACTTAAACTTCGTTCTTCAAAATACTGATATATCTTTTTTTATCTTTCAGGATAAACAATAACATTCTGAAAGCACTACTTCTATTCTTACGTTAGAACGAAGTAGCTTAGTTGCAGTAGTTAAATACTAAAAATGAATCTTTTTGGTCTAAGTGATTTTGAAGTTAAGATAGTAGCTTATGAATTCAGGCTCCTCTGAAAGTATTTTCGACGATAGAAGGAAAGCGAATTCTTAAGGGCTTCTTATCTAGAGCCGGAGTGCTTCTGTAAGAAGAATCTTTCTAAGGCTTGCGTTGTTGGATAAGGCTTAAAACTCAGAAGACCTAGCGATCGTGAACTTGTATACGAAAGATGAAAAGTTTATCTATGATTAGAGTTTTCAGCCATCGAGTAAATTGTTGGAAGGTGGTATCCTCCATCAATAAATCTTAAGAAACATATTCAACAATTCTCTCCATAAAGTAATCATAAGACTAAGAGTTTGATTCTGAAAGGTGCCGGGGGCGGGCCTCGATCCCGCAACCTCCAGATTATGAGTCTGACCTAAGCTAGGTGCTTAACTGGCGCCTTAGCCGTGGAGGTTCTCTAGCCAATTGGGCGACCCCGGCACAGATAATTTCTTTTGCGATAACTATTTTAAGTTTTTCTTTGGGTTTAAG
>JAAOZO010000147.1 GCA_011605715.1 Nitrososphaerota archaeon
CTTCTAGAAAAACACTTTGGTAGTGCCGGCTGGGGATTCTGGAATCATAGCATGGTTGTAGAATACTCTATGCCAATTTGGTTCATTTACTTAAGGTCTAGAGGTTCTTATCCATTTTCTGGGTTCTTCGCTCAAGTTGGAAACATATTCCAACCAATACTTCTCCTTGAGAAAAACTTCTTACTAACTTTAGCTTATGTTTTTTCAAAAGTATCAAGCAAAATTGTAGGGGTAAAAGTATTATCGTTGAATCCAACTATGCAGGAGCTTAAGCTTGAAGAGTGGCATAACTATAAAGTAAAGTGGAAAGAAGACGAGGCACTGTTCTATATAGATGAGAAGAAAGTTGCAGAAATTCCATTCTCGTTTAAGAACCAAAACGCTCGTATAGACATTTGGATAGACAATGCAGTTTTTGAAATTAGAAAAAACGACCCTGGAAGAGTATACAGACATGCGACACAAGAAAATAGAAAGAGAAACTTACTTGAAGTAGACTATGTTAAAGTTTACTAAAAAATGAATCTTTCGATAATAGGCCTCTAGTTTCCTTGAACAATAGTTCTTCTATGTTAAAAACAAGCCATTTTGATTGCTTATGCATGAACTAAAGTAGCTAAAGGATTGAAAGTTTCTTTTTAGAATACTTTTAACATTATGATTGCACCTTCGTCCTAATGTTGCTGTTGTATTCGTTTTTTGAAATATCAGCAGAAGTTAGAAAACTGTTAGGAAAGTTAAGCTAAAAACTTTAGCTTTTCATAATGGACTTCGTTGATGGGTTTTTCTCCTGAGAAAAATCTTCTAAAATCTTCAACTATGGTGCCAAACAACATTTTTCTCCTTTCATCAGAAGGTCCAGCTACATGCGGTGTTAAGAAAACATTGTTAAGTTCATACAGTACACTACCCTTCTGTAAAGGTTCCTCATCAAACCTATCTAAAGCGGCGCCTGCAATCCATCTTTCTTTTAAGGCTTTAACCAAAGCATTTTCGTCTATAAGAGGACCTGCTGTATTTATGATGTAAGCAGAAGACTTCATGAGTCTAAGTTCTTTTTCTCCTATCATGTGGTAGTTTTCAGAAGTAGAGGCTGCATGTAGAGTTACTATATCTGAAACCGAGAGGAGTTCGTTTAAGCTAACTTTTCTAGCGTTGTATGCTACTAGTTGCTCAAGTTCAACAAAAGGGTCATAAACTAGTATATTAACTTCAAATGACTTGAGTAACTGTACCAATTCTCTTGCTACTTTTCCAAAGCCTACGATACCTACTACCTTGCCCCTAAGGTCAAGGGTTTCTATACCTCTACGATTCTTATAGTCCCAGTCTTTCGCACGCATAGCTTCAATGTATTTAGGAATTCCCCTTAAGCAGTTTAAAATCATAGCCAGAGTAAACTCAGCAACAGATTTAGCTATAGTTGAGGCTGCATTAACAACAACGATTCTTCTTTTAAAGACTTCTTCTGTAACATACGGCTTAACACTTCCAGCAGCATGACCTATGATCTTAAGCTTTTCTGCATTCTTTAAAACCGCCTCAGTGAATTTAGGAGATCCCCAGCTTGTAATGCAACCATCTACATCTACTATAAAATTGGAAAGTTCTTCTTCGTTGAGGTTTCTGTCATAAGGGTTAAAAGTTACTTCTGCAAAGGATTTAAGCTTCTCTTCGTCTTCAACTCTTGAGACAAGTTTGTAAAGCTCTTTGGGTATAGTAACTAAAACCTTAACCTTTCCACTCATTCTAAGTTTGCTATTTCATAGAAATATTTAAATCTAAAGTTCGTTCTTAAGGTAAGGGATCTATATTGGTAAACTATGTTCGAGTTGTTTCTATAACGTTTGGAGGTGCAGGGAGAAAAAGAACTGTACATGAAACCATAGAAAGTAATATGGAAATGATAATGTATCTTTTAAGAAAAGCTGCTCTGGAGAAACCAGACATCATCTGTCTTCCGGAGTGTTCTCCTTTTCTTAACTTAAGCATGAAAGAGATGGTAGATAGTGCAGAAGAAGTTCCGGGTCCTTTATTTAATGAAGTAGCGCATTTTGCTAGAGAAAACAAAACTTATGTTATTTTTCCAATGATGAGGAAGGAAGAAGGAAAAATTTTCAATTCTGCAGTTTTAATAGGTCGAAGCGGAGAATACATCGGGAGCTACAACAAAGTTCATCCAACAATATGGGAGCTTGAAGCTAAAGTTACTCCCGGAGTTGAAGCTGAAACATTTGACTTGGACTTTGGAAAAGTTGGTTTTGCAATATGCTTCGATTTAAACTTTGAAGACGTTATGAAAAAGTTAGCTGAAGACGAAGCTAAGCTTATCTTCTTTCCTTCTATGTACCTTGGAGGTTTACAATTAAAGATATGGGCCTTCAATTGTGGTGCATATTTTGTTTCTTCTACTACGACGGAAGGAAGCATGATTGTTAGTCCACTTGGTGGAATTTTAGCTGTTTCTAGCAAATATCAGCAAGTTGTGTATGAGGATTTAAACCTTGACTACGAAATTTTGCACTTAGACTACAACAATGAAAAATTAGAATCAATAAAGGAGAAGTATGGTCCAAAAGTTAACTTCAAAGTAGCTCAGCCTGAAGCTGTTTTTCTTATGTCTTCTGAGGCAAAAGATGTTACTGTAAAGGGCATAGTTGAAGAGTTTGGTCTTGAGACTAGGAGAGGGTATTTTAGGAGAGCTTCTAAAATAAGAGAAAAATCTTTAAAGCTTTAATTTTAGATCAATCTTTCCTTAGTTAAGAAAGTTAAGGTGCGAAAAGCTTAAAGCTTTAAAAGGATTTTCAGTACGTTTAGTTATGTCTAAGGATTCTGATATTCGCATTCTTGAATTTAATTTCGAATATAAAACATACAAGCTTAGAACTCCCCTAAAGTTTGGAAGTGTTATAGTCGACAAATCAACGTCACTTGTAGTTAAAGCTACTGTTGAAAACAAGTTAGGAGAAAAAGCTGAAGGTTTAGGTTCTATGCCTCTAGCGCACGAATGGGCGTTCCCTAGCCCAGTAGTAAGTTCTGAAAAGAAGCTTGAAGCTATGAAGTTAGTAGCAGAATCCTACGGAAGACTTTTAATAAACGAAAGTGACAAGAGTAAGTATCTACATCCTATAGATTGGTTCGTAAAGCTTGAAGAAGAAATACCAAAAATCGCGAGAGAAGTTTCTCAAAAATTAGACCTTAAGGAACAACTCCCAATGCTTGCCTCCTTAGTTGCGGTCTCTCCGATCGACGCTTCTTTGCACGATGGTTTTGGTAAGGTTAATAGAATATGCAGTTACGAAGGTTATAGTGCAAAGTATGTTAGCAATGACTTAAGTTTTTATTTAGGTTCAAGCTTTAAAGGTAAGTATATTTCTGACTACATAAAGCCAAAGTATTCAAGTGAACTACCTGTATTTCATCTTGTAGGAGGCTTAGACAAATTATGGAGAGATGAAGTTAGTTCTGAAGAAGCTAAGAACGCCTTACCTCTAAGTTTAGAGGAATGGATTGAAAGAGAAGGGATTTTCTGTTTTAAGATTAAGCTTAGAGGTAATGACATAGAATGGGATGTAAATAGAACGAAAGAAGTAACTGAAGTTATAGTTGAATCTCTGAAGAAGCAGGGAAAAAAAGAATTCTACCTTTCCGTTGATTCAAATGAAATGCATCCTTCTCCTGAAGCTGTCTTAGAGTATTTACAAAGGGTTAAGAAAGAAGCTCCTCTAGCATTTGAAAAGATGCTTTATGTCGAGCAACCCGTTAATAGGAATCTGGATAAGTACATGTTTAATATGAGAGAAGTCGCAAAAATGAAGCCTGTTTTAGCAGACGAAGGTGTTACAGACGTAAACAGTTTTGATTTGGCTGTTAGCTTAGGATGGTCTGGGGTTGCTCTGAAGACGTGTAAAACACATAGTGCGGCACTTCTTCTTGTAGCTAAGGCAGAAGAGTCTAAAATTCCGTACAGCGTACAAGACCTTACATGTCCAGGGTTAGCTCTTATACATTCAGCTGGATTTGCTGCTAGAACAAATCCAATAATGGGATTCGAATACAATGCAAGGCAATACTTACCTTTTGCTTTCGCAGAGACTCAAAAGAAATATCCTGAGATATTCAAAGTTAAAGAAGGTAGAGTAAGAACAGGAATTCTTAACGATACTGTTGGCTTAGGATTAAGTTTATGATGCTTCTTCAAACTTAAGTTAAGAACTTATAGTTTTCTTAACCAATCTTCGTTCTCTGACTTGCTTTACTAAACGTACTATCGTAATAAGTTTCAGTGTTTAGTTAAGACTTTCATCTTGCTAGTTCGTAGCTTTTTCTCGTGC
>JAAOZO010000015.1 GCA_011605715.1 Nitrososphaerota archaeon
AATTTCTAAAGCCTGACTTAAATTGCTTACAACAGCTTCTGCTTGTTTGCATTCGACGCTTTTCTTATACCTGTTCAATAGTATTGCGTGAATTCCAAGTTTTTTAGGTAAAAATATATCTACGTAAACATTGTCGCCAATCATGACGGCTTCATTTGGATTAATGCCTAGAAGCTCTAAAGTTTTTGTATATCTTTGGATTTGATTTATCACATCTCGCCTCGTAACCAGTCACAATTAAGTCAAGATAGTTCCGTATCGGGCGTATTGCTTTTTTAAATTGAAAGGAAGCTATTGAAGTAACTATGGCTGTTTTTAAAACCATTGCTTTTTGTATTAACTACATCCGCAAGAAGGAGATGAATCCGCTTTAATTTTTGGAAAGATTTTTGAAGAATGCTATACTTACGCTACCTACCTTCATGAGGAAGGCTTTCGCCTTCATGATTCAACAAACAAAAATTTTGTAAAAAAGATTGTTGCAGAGCTTAAAGCTCATAACATATACTCAAAGGAGCTTGCAAGGAAGGCTTACAAAATGTACTCTGCTTTACTAAGAGCGGGTGTTAAAGGTCAAAAGCCAAAAACACAGTTTAAAGAGTACAACGACATTTTAATTGCAACTCAACCTGACCTCGAGGATGGTGAAAACTACTATGAGTTCAAAACGTACCCAATAAACGATTATGCAAGAGCTCAATGTAAGGTCTTTTCTTACGTTCTTGGAAAACCTGTAGTTTTAGTTGACTTAAAAGAAGATGAAAACAGCTATATCAACTTTAAAAAAGAAGTTATAGATGAAGAAGCAATAGTTGAACTGAGAAAATTGTTCAACAGAACAGCTACGAGTACAAGGCAGTTAGCGTTAACGAACTTATCGAACACTTAAACAATGGTTGGGAGCTTGTTAAAGAAGTTAGTGGGTCTAAAGTTATAATGAGGAAGGCAAAGGTTTAGGATTGCTAAAAAGAGCCTTTCTTAATGACGAAAAAATTCTAAAATAAAACACAAAAAATAGCTAGTTGTCGAATTCTATTCTTTTTTTTAGAAAAACTTTATAAGTAAATTATATTAAAAAAGATTTGGTGAAAAATGGTGAGTGAAGAGAAACGTTTGGGAAATGGGTTCACCGTTAGGAGTGTTATCATAATCCTAGCAGTAATTACTTTTGGAACTTTCTTAAACATCATCGCTTGGGGGCTCTAGGGTTCGAAGCTGGAGTTGTAAATCATATTGGTGCTACAATGCATTACCAGTATGGCATCATACTAATCTTGTTCATTATTTGGTACTTATTATCAAAATATCATGTTGTATCTCCTCCGACAATATACGAACTCTCTGTAGTAGCAGTTATTATTTTCATTGCAGGAGATATTCCATGGTATATGAACTTCAGTTTACCTTGGCTTTTTGGAGCTTACCCTGGGTTTGCAACTGAGATTATACAGTACATACCTTCGTATTGGGCTCCAATAAGAAATAAAGAGCTTCTCGCTGGAGCATTCCTAGGAGGATCGGGGGTACCTGGCAATCTTGTTCCATACTTATTGTACTGGAGCATTCTAACTCTAGTTGTGTTCTTTACTGTACTTTTCTCAACATTGATTTTCAGAAAAATAATGATCGATGAAGAACACCTTCCTTTCCCACAAAGTGCACCAATGGTTGAAGAGCTCAAGGTTTTAGCAGGTCCTAAAAAAGATGTGCCCTTAGTTTCTCGATTTGGTAAGTGGTTCACGATCGGAATTGTTTTAGGTTTACTGGTTGCCTTACCTGCTACCATAAACTTCGTTTATCCTATTTATCAGTCCTTTTTTGTTTGGGGTCAGATCTACTTGACTCCATTGGATCAGTGGGCTAGCGGACTCAACTTAAACATACCAGGTTGGTGGATGTTTATTCCTGCCGATCTTGCTATACTTTACTTATCGCCAATGGACGTTCTTTTTACAGGAGTCATATGGTCAATATTATTTATTTGGATCTGGCCCGCTATTGCTACATTAGTACTTCATACTCCATCAGGTACAGATGTCATATGGAGTGGACCACTGCCTGTGGGGTACATGTGGATGTATGGCCTTTATTTTGGTTTAGCAGTATGGGTTCTATATAAGCATAGAGCTTCTTTATTAAAATCACTTAAGAATGCACTTACTAAGGCTACAAGAATGAATGGCGAAATACCAGATAAATGGCTTTGGGGCGGTTTTATCTTGAGTTGGTTTGCTTGGTTTATTTTATTCGTAGCAGTAGGTACGCCTATCATTATCGCTTTAGTCTACATAATACTCTTTTTGTTATTAAATGTTGGAATGATTCGAATGGTAGCAGAAAATGGAATGTGGCCATGCATGTATATCGGCTATAGTGGATCTGGCTCAACAGGCTTCTTAAGTAATTCTTTAGCTCAAGTAGCACTCGGTCTCGGTATAATAAAATCTAATCCAGAAGCGTCGCAAGTAGCTTTTGGTACTATGGTAGCACCTTACTTGTCTTTTCCAGATCAAGAATGGGGATATAACGGGTGGGGAATTATGGGAGGATTTAACATTGCTAAAAATACTGGAACAAGTGACATAAGTATGCTTAAAGGTATTATATTTTCCCTGGTCTTAGGAATTCCCGCGGCGTATATTATTGCAGCGTTAGTATTCTACAGCATGGGTCTCAACGCTAGGCTTCCAAACGGGTTCTACTATGCACCTCTTAGAGATGGTGTTAAAAGTATGAACTATGTTACAACTTCTGCTACTCCGATAAGCGGATATCAATGGTTACTTATTATTGTTGGCGCAATAATAACGCTCTTAGCCCTCTATATGAGAACAGTGTATCCATGGTTCTTTATTAATCCAGCTGGTTTCTATCTTGGGCTCTTTTCAATGTTCTTTTTAATAGTTGTTCCCGCCTGGATACTTAAGACCATCACTCTTAGAAC
>JAAOZO010000184.1 GCA_011605715.1 Nitrososphaerota archaeon
GGTCCAAAAACACTACTTATGTGATCTGCAAGTTTTAACGCGATTTCAAATAATTTATTGCTTTTCGTGGCACGAACATGTGCAATTGCAGCTTGAATCAAGTGGCCTGCACAATAAAGTTCGTGCATATCTCTAAGGTTTGTCCATCTTTGGTTTTTTCTTTCAAAAACAAAATAAGTATTTAGGTATCCATCTTCATCTTGTGCTAATTCTATTTCTTCAATCACCTTGTCAAGTAAGCTCTTTAATCTTTCATCTTCTTCCTGCACCAAGTAATAGCTTACTGCCTCAATCCACTTGTATACATCGGAGTCGTTGAAGAAAAATCCTTGAAATTCCCCCTTTACTTTTCCAGAAGCTCTCTGAAAGTTAAAAATATGTCCAGTCTCTTCTAATTGCTTGTACTGGGTTGGCAAGGTAACTTCCTTTAGGGTTTTTAACCTAGGTTTCCAAAAGTTGTCCTGTAGCTTAACTGAACTTATTGGAATGGGTTTAAGCTTTGCATATGGACTTAAAGAAGTATCTACAGTCACAGGTTTTAATCTATCTCTTTTCATTCCTACTTTTCCTCATTCTCTAATTTAAAAAACTTTGCCCTTTGGTTCTAAGTCTACTCTTTCATCGGCAAGTACTTCTCTATCATTTTCTCATCTCTTTCTTCGCTATTTGTTTCAGTAATTTTGAGTAGTTCACATAGTTTAAAGTAAGTGCTTCTTAATCCTACTAATCTTAGCACTAGTCTCTTATTTTCATTGTAAATTTCAGTATAATTGAATCTTAATGAAGCATTCCTACTTGATTGCCATAGGTGTTCGCTAAAAGTTTCATAAAGCTTATCATCTAGTTCCTTTAGTTTTTCCTCGTAAACGCTTATTTCTTTAATTAGATCGTCTTCGTTCTCCTCTGTGTTTAACCCAGCTTTAATGATTTCTGTAACAAATCTCTTTATATTTTCCTTTGTTAAGTGTACATCGTTCAGTTCACTTTCAAAAAATTTTTTAATTATCTTAAACTCTGATTGGTTCATAGTTCATACACCTCTTAATTTAAGCTTCTTCACTAGTACTTCGTTAATCCTTTCCAGTTCTTCGGTTCTATTGATTAACCAAGTGTTATCCTCTTCAACTTCTCTTATCTTATTTAAAAGCATATCGTTTTCAGATTTTAATGATTTAATCTGTTTTTCAAACTCGGCTATCTTCTCAGAAATTAGTTCATTTTTTTCTTTTAAGGTCTCTCTTTTCTTAACAAGCATTCCCTTGGTTAAAGCTTGTTTACAGTATTCTAATACTTCTGTTCGTTTCTTTTTTGAGACTTCTTCTATTTCTTGTTTTAGCTCGTTTGGCATGAGAGCAAAAATTTTCTTTATAGTTTCATAATCTGAGCGTTCATTCATTATCCAAAGTTCCCAAAGCATTGTGCGAGTTATTTAAGCGTTTCTTTTTAGTTATAAACTTAAATATTCCTCCCTCTTTTCTTTGCCCTAAAATGTCCAACAAAAATCCTCTCTATTTAATTAAGCAACTAAACGAGAACACAGAAGTTTGGTGGGATTCCTCTCCACTAATATATGACTCTTGGGTTAATGAATTCATAGGTAGGTTAAATCCGAACGAAAGAGACAAATTCAGAGGGTGGTTGAAGGAACTAATTAGCAAAGACGACCCAAAAAATTCTTTTTTTGACGGATGTACAACAAATCCTCCGCTTACGAAACAAGTTCTTGATCTCAACAGGCAATACTGGACCAACTGGATAGAAGAAAAAAACTTAAATTGTAAATGCTTAACTTATAAAGACCTCTCATGGGATCTTTACAGCGAGATTGTTAAGAGAGGTGCAGAGGTTTTTACTCCAAAGTTTATTTCATCAAAGTTTAAGCTAGGTTACATAAGCGGACAAGTTGATCCTCGGCAACTAACAAACACAAGAGAGATGGTTAGAGAAGCAATAGAGCTAAACTACCTAAGTCAAAATGTTATGATTAAAATGCCTGGTACAAAAGAAGGTATATTCGGAATTCAGATTTTAACTTCTTTAGGAATTCCAACGAATGCTACTCTTGTTTTCTCAGTTCCACAAATTTTAGCTGTCGCTGAAGCGGTCAAAAATGGACTTGAGGTTGCAAGAAAAAACAATGTTGACCTTAGTAAGTGGCGTTCTGTAATTACAATGATGCTTGGAAGGTTCGAAGACTCAAAGGCGTTTGAAGAGAGTGCAAGGAAAGTAGGTGTAACTTTAAACGAGGAGCTAAAAAGATGGGCCGGTATAGCTATATTTAAGAAAGCGTACAATCTACTGAAGGAAGGGAATTACGAGAGTAAACTCCTGGCCGCTTCAATGAGAGTTGGTCCAAAAGAAGATGGAAAAACTAGAATTTGGCACATAGAAAAATTAGTTGGAGGCGACGTTGTTTTAACAATATTTCCTAACGTTATAGAGGCTTTTATGGTAAGCTATCAGAATGAAAGAATAAATTCTAGCATAGACGAAGAAGTTCCTTTAGAAGCGATGAAAAAACTTGAAAAAATTCCATACTTTATGCAAGCTTATGAAGAAGAAGGAATTAGATGCGAGGATTTCATAAGCTATCCTCCAACTATAGAAACTGCAAGTAGCTTCTCTTCTGCTATGGATGATATAGAAAATTTAGTAAAAACTACGATAAGAACAAACAATCAATAATTCTTCTTGATGCTATAGCTTGACTAAATTTTAGACTTAACAGAATTTATTTTTGAGTTATTTGTTTAGAGGCTCAATCGATGAACAATATCGCTAAGTAACTTAGCGAAGAAGCCAAAACAAAATTTATATGTGCCTTCCACTTGTTAGCTTTATGCGCAGGACTTATGTTTATGCAATCCTTATACTCTTTGTAGCAATCTTTTTATTTGGATTTTTACTATACTATGTACAAACTATGTCTAACAAACTAAGCAAAACTGAAGACGAATTAATTGAACTTAGAAAAAGCTTTGAAACAATGCGAAACTATGTACTAAACTTAAGTTACGATGAGTACGGAGGTTTCAAGTTAATAAAAGGAAACAAAACTGGTTTTTTCCATATAGAAAAGATAAATGGGAAGTTCTGGTTTATTGATCCTGATGGCTACGTATTTTTATCTTAAGGAGTAAATCATGTAGACTACTACGGTGGCTATTCTACAACGCTTGGTTATAGTCCATACAATAAAGTAGTTTCAGCAAAGTATGGATCTCCTCAAACTTGGGCAAAAGAAACTACAGAAAGACTAAGAAGTTGGGGATTTAATACAATAGGAGCATGGTCAAGCGAAGAACTCTTTTCTCAAGGTATGCCTTATACTATTATTCTAAATTTTGCTGCTCAAGCAGGTGCAGACTGGCAAAAAGGCGAAGTTGTAGATTATTTTTCTGAAAAGTTCCAGAATATTTCAGATAGTATTGCAAAAAAGATTTGCCTAGAAAGAAAAGATGACCCTTACTTGATAGGGTACTTTACAGACAATGAACTTAGGTGGTGTCCTGACTGGAGGTCTCCAAATCATCTATTCGATGATTACATGCGTCTACCTTCTTCTGCAGAAGGTAAGAAAGCACTAGTAAGTTATCTTCACGACAAATACAAAGAAATAAACTTACTTAATGAAAAATGGGGAACTTCTTTTTCTTCTTTTGATGAAATACTAAATGTTACTGAAGCTCCAAAAAACAGTGAAGTTAACTTAGATAGGTTTAGTTTTCTTGAGGTTATTTCAAGAAAATACTTTCAGGTAGTTCATGATGCAATTAGAAAGTACGATAAGAATCATCTGATTCTTGGTTGCAGGTATGCTTTCAAGCCCCCAGACGAAGCAATAAAGGGATGCATAGGATATACGGATGTAATTTCAATAAATGCCTATACGAATCCATACAGCGATGACCTCAGTAAAATTGTAAAAGATGTAAATCAAATTTACAATATTACCGGTTTACCAGTAATGATAACTGAGTTTTCGTTTAAAGCGATGGACTCAGGTTTGCCTAATACTAAAGGAGCTGGAGTTCCAGTAAGAACTCAAAGCGAAAGAGCAAAGTACTATGAAGAATACGTGAAACGAATTTTATCTAAACCTTTCATAGTAGGCTATCACTGGTTTGAGTACATTGACGAACCTGCTCAAGGAAGGTTTGATGGAGAAAACAGTAACTACGGACTTATAAGTATAGACGATGATCCTTGGACTATATTAGTAGAAAGAGCTACATCGGTAAATCTATTGGCTGAATATGTTCACAATATGTAACTTTAATAATGAAAGCTAATTATTTTTTAAAAATCTGTAGCAACGATGCAGAAGTTTCATTCAAAGACAAGAAAAAGGTCGGTAAGAATCTTCTCCTAAGCGTAGTTCAATGTTTGTTTTCTACTTAGGGACTAAGTTTTTCTATGAAGTGCTAAGTTAAGAACAACATTTAAATAGTCTTTATTTAATAATTAAATAGAACATGGGCACAATTACAATTTCCCTTAGTGATGATGTCGAAAAAAAGCTTAGAACTACTGCCAAGCATCTGTATGGCTCGAGCAAAGGAAGCTTATCAAAGGTTGTTGAAGATGCGTTAGAAAACTATTTTTTAACTTTGAACAAGCCCGCTAA
>JAAOZO010000157.1 GCA_011605715.1 Nitrososphaerota archaeon
AAGTTTACGTTCATAGACGGAATAGCTATAGGACTTGCTGAAGAGAGCGTAGTAAGGTATGCTAAATATGTATGTAAAGAAATAGATGCTAAAGAAGTTTCTGACTTCGTAATAAGAGATGGAAATAAGATAACAACAAACTATGGTAAGTATGAAAGCGAAGATAAAATTGATAGGTACAATTTTGTCAAGGTAGAAAAAATGGTCAATTGGGGGGAATACTTGAGATGTGGCCCAGCAGGTTATGATAGTCTAAGGAAGCCTTCATTCTGGGTATTACTCGGAAGAGGATGTATGAGAAACTGTGGTTACTGTGGAGGAGGCATAGAAGGATTCAAAGCAGCAAGCATGGGGAATCTACTACACGTAAGAAAAACAGAAAAAGTTTCCGAAGATATAGACGTCTTAAACTCAAAATACAATGTAAAGTTGATAAATTTCAGTCACGATCCTGAGGCATTTGGAGAAAAATACTACCAGAAACTTTTTGAGAACATAAGGGAGAGAAAGCGAGATGTTTCCGCATATTGGGATAGCTTTGGAATTCCTAAGAAAGAATTTATAAATGAAGCTTTAAAAACGTTCAATAGCATAGTTATTGGGATTTCTTTAGAATCAACTTTAGATGAAGTTAGGTTCAAAATTGGAAGGAATTATACGATAGAAGAGTTCATAAAGTCAAGAGATTACTTGAGTAACGAAAAGATTGGAATTGATATATATTGGACTATAGGACTTCCTGGAGAAACAGAAGAAAGCGCGATGAAGATAATTTCAAAGAGTTCAGATTTAATGAGGTTATACAAGAACGCTTTGGTTATACCACCTTTTCCTTACACATTGGATCCTAATGCGCCTATGGCACTTCATCCAGAACGGTATGGAATAAAAAAATTGTACAAAAACTTCGAAGATTACTATAAAGCTACTTCAAGCTTGAAGTGGATAGATTGGGTAGCTCATGAAACGAAGAACATGAGCAAGAAAAAAATTGCTGAAGTTACTGAAAGAGCTTACAGAGCAATTACTGGAATTTACGAAGCAGGATTATTCAGAGAAAATATTGAACATAGGTATAGATTAGACCATGAAGCATGAATTTCTAAAATGAGACTTTAATGTTCATTTGCTCCCTTTCTTCTAATGGAATTTCAATTGTATTATGCGAGCTATCATAAAAATATAATCCAACTTTTAATTCTTCGCCTTTCTTGGCACTTTTAATTTTTTCTCCATTAATTTCTACTTTTTGCGGAGAGTTATGAACTCCAATTACCCTTACTAAAAATTTTCGTTTTGAAGTTGCCTTAAGTTTCCCTTCTTGTACTACAGAAAGTTCAATTTCTTTTTCCTTATAAGTAAAGAGAACTTTCGTGGCTTTAAAGTCACCGTTCAAGTAATTGAAAGTATAGCCATCGTCTTCGTAGAGCTCAAAAATAAAGCTTTCATTAGAAGTATATATATTTAAAGTTAAGTTGCTTACTTCCTCATTCTTAATGTAGTCAGTGCTATCCTGTGTGGGAACTACTGAACCATGCTTTATAAAAATCGGAATTTTGTTTAAAGGCGCATCATACTCGATGTAACAAGAGCCATCAATTTCTTCATTGGTCCAAAAATCGTACCATTTTCCTTTTGGTAAATATACCAGCCTTTTACTCATACCTTGCTTAACTATTGGCGCTACTAAAATACTACTTCCAAGCAAGAATTCATCATCAATGCAATAAGTATTTTCGTCGTTTTGAAATTCCAAGAACAATGGCCTAACGATGGGAAGTCCAGCCTCATGAGATTCTTTGGTTAAGGTGTACATAAATGGAAGTAGTACATATCTTAACTTTATTGTTTCTTGAATTATATCAAGGGCATAATTACCAAAGCTCCAAGGTTCTTGATCGACAGTTCCAACTGACGTATGATTCCTAAAGAGAGGCATAAACATGGCTACCTGATACCACCTGATTAGAAGCTCCATCTCTGTGCTTCCTGCAAACCCACCAACATCAGCACCAACAAAAGGTACTCCAGACAACCCTAAACTAAGAATCATCGGAATCTGTAGGTAAAGATGTTCCCAGTTTGAAGTGTTATCTCCTGTCCACACTGCAGCATACTTTTGAATACCCGCGTATCCAGACCTTGATAAAACAAATGGTCTTTCATTTGGGTTTATCTTTAAAAGGCCTTCATAAGTTGCTTTCGACATAAGAAAGCCATATAAATTATGAATTTTTGAATGGGAACTCAACTTACCGTTATCATAGTGAACAACTTCTAAGTCCATTGTTTTGCTAGGGGAAGAAAATATGGAGGGCTCGTTCATGTCATTCCAAATCCCTTTTACACCTGCTTCCACTAAGATTTTGTGACTTGAGCCCCACCATTTTCTCACTTCTTCTTTAGTAAAATCTGGAAATGCACAAGTACCTGGCCACACTTTACCAAAGTAAATTTCATTGTTTGGATACTTACAGAAATAATCGTGGAATACACCTTCTTTGAACATATTGTAGTTTGGGTCTGCCTTAACTCCAGGATCAATTATAGTAATAACTTTGAAGCCCAATTCTGAAAGCGAACTTATAAGACCCTTTGGATTTGGAAATTTTTCTCCATCCCACGTAAAAACTTTATATCCATCCATGTAATGGATATCTAAATAAAGTACGTCACAAGGTATGTTTAGTTCTCTGAATTTTTTTGCTGTTTCTAAGACTTTATCTTCTGGATAATAGCTATACCTACTTTGTTGGTATCCAAGTGACCACTTAGGAGGCAAAAATGGCTTGCCTGTTAGTTCTGAGTATAAATTTAGAACTTTTTTTACGGATGGGCCGTAGATGAAGTAATAATTTAGTTCACCACCATCAGCTTCAAAAGAGTAGTATTCCTCAGAAGAAAAACCCATATCAAATGTCGTTCTATAGGAATTATCAAAAAATATACCATAGGCCTCGCCTCTCTTTAAACCAATGAAAAAAGGTATACTTACGTACAAGGGATCTGAACCTAGAGAATAGCCAAAAGCGTCAGTATTCCACATTACCATCTTTTTTCTTCTTTTATCTAACCGATCTGCCTTTTCACCAAAACCATAAAAATGTTCATCGACAAACAAGTTTTTCCAACACTTAACTTTGCCACTTTTCTCATCCCAACCTACGCTATATTTCTTGTAATCTTCGTTTACCAATCTATCGCTCTTGTTATAGAAAGATAATCTGAATTTTTCCTTAAAAATCCTTACTTTAAGCTCAGCTGTTTCTACTTCCCAATAACCTTCGTTCTCTTTTAAAGAGAAGTTAACTTCTGGCCACTCCTTTTTTATGATTGTGTAACTATCGTCTGCACTATAATCTTCTTTAGGGTTGAACCTCACTCTAACTATACTGTTGTCTAATACGTAAACCTTTATGAGTTTTCCTGGCTTACAAAGTACA
>JAAOZO010000031.1 GCA_011605715.1 Nitrososphaerota archaeon
ACTTTACAACTTTAAATTTAGTAACTACTGCAAACTTACAAAGATTAATACTTGGTCAATAGCTTTATTACTGTAGAGTATGCAAGAGATAAAAAAGGTGCAAAATATCTTTTTATTGAAGGCACTTCTTAAGCAAGGGAGGCAAGAATTGCTTCAAAAAAGCTAAAAACTAGCTGGAAAGACGTTGGAAAATTGTTCATGATAGACTTTTAGAACAACTTTAAAAGACATGAGTTTAAAATTAGGTGTGGAAAATGCCAAAGTATAGCTTAGCAGTAGTTAGACCATTTCTTGCTCCTTGGGAAATCGAAACTTTTGATGAACTAGAAAAAAGGAAAGTAGAAGTGTTCTATATTTCAACGGCATATCCTTCATCGAGTTACGAAAGTATACTACTTTATGTCGGGAGACTAATAAAGCAAAAAGGAGTAATTGAACTAATTCTTGCAATGAAGCTAGCGAAGAAAATGATAAGCGGTGCTACATTGCTTTTAGTCTGTGGTGGCCCGTTAGAAGAAACGGTAAAGAGACTTTCAAAGGATCTTGGCTTAGAAGAAAGCATACGTTTGTATGGTCCAGTACTTCATGAAAGTATGCCAGAAGTATACAGAGTTGCAGACGTTTTAGTTCTTCCTTCCATTGCAACAAAGACCTGGATGGAACAATTTGGTTACGTCTTAGCTGAAGCTATGGCAACAGGAATACCAGTTGTAGCAAGTAATTGCGGCGCTATTCCAGAGCTTGTGAAACACAAGGAAACAGGTCTTCTTACTGAGCCAGGCAACCCTATAGATTTAGCCCAAAGAATCATAGAAATATTAAAAAATGATGAATTAAAACAAAAGGTTAAGAAAAACGGAATGAAGTATGTGAGAAAATATCACTCTTTAGAGGAAGTAGTTCCTAAACTTGACGATTTTTATCTAACATTAATTCAAGCTAAGAGATGAAAGATAAATGAAGAGCAGTAAAAAAGTAGTTATCGCTTTGCTTTACCATAAAGGAAGGAGTGAAGTTTTAAGCAAAGTTCTAAATAGTGTCTCAAATCTTGAAAAAGACGAATCAAATATTGGGCTTATACTTGTAAACAATAATGCTGACGAGCTAACCGAAAAAGTTGTTAATGAGTGGTTGAATGTACACAAAAAAGATTTCAAAGAAATAGTCCATGTAAAGTTAGATGGCAATGTGCCTTTACTAAGAAACTTTTGTTTAAAGAAAGCTATGGAGCTAAAATACGATTACATATTTTTTGTCGATTCCGACGTTATTCTTACAAGAGATTCTTTAAAAAGGTTGTTAAATATTTTTGAACGTAATGATAGTGATAGAATTTTTGCAAGCTCTCTCCCCTACTTTGTTCCAATAGATAAAGATACGTTATTCGTCCGAGTTAGGACGAAGTACGGCAAAGGTTCATTGGCTCCATTAGAGCAAACTAAACAACCGTACGTTGTACCTTCAACTGGGATGGGTGCAACCTTAATAAATCTCTCTTTAATTCCTAAAGTAGGCTTCTTTGACGAAGAAATACCCTACATTGAGGACTTAAACTTAACCAGAAGGGCTACAAATGCGGGTTATAAAATAATTTTAGATCCAAGTGTGCAACTTTTTCATGATAAAAAGGTTGGCACAATAGAATGGCTTAAGAAAACATACGAGCTCGGAGAAATAGAATTTAAGAACATGATTAAAATTGGAACATGGAAAAGTGAGCTAAGAGGCATTATCTATTGGTCTGCATATCTTTTTTCTCTTTTCTTAGTAGTCATTACCCCCATTCCGTTCATATTACTATCCTTAATTGGTTATGTTCGGTATGTAAACAAGTTTAATGGTATTGGAAAAATTATAGGGTTTCCAATTTTAAGCGTATATAAGATTGTAAGAACTATGGGGATTATAAAAGGTTCTGTTCTATACTTTTTTAAGAAGTTCTTCTAATCTTGTAAAATCTTTTTAAAGCGTGCAGAAGCAAAATACAAATAAGTAAAAGAACAAAAGTTAGCAAAGTTGTTGAAGAACCATAAAATAGAAGAACTTGTGGTTTAAATTCTATCGTTATTGTGTAGTTTCCAACCTTGTTGACGTACCATCCATTAGCGTAGTAATTGGCAATGAAATGAGTAAAAACTCTACTGCTACTATAGGCAATCCAGCCATCGTTGAAAGTCTCAGTAAATACTAAAAGAAATGGACCATTTGAATTTACTTTAACTTCTACCTTACTGGAGTGCAACTAATAATTTTAATTTCAACTTTCGAATTAAAAGATACGTTTTCAGGTATTTCATTAGAACTTTACATGCAGGATTGAAATGTTTAATGGATAATCAATTTAAAGATTATATCTTTTTAGTTGCTCGTGTTCACTTTTCAAAAGTTATTCCAGATTTCTGCTTGTTTTTAGATGCCTTTATAAAATCTAAACAACCTTTGCTAACTTTGTTCTATGAGTTTGTCTATAGCGCTATATGTTTTAGAAATATCAAATTCTCTCTCAACTTTTTTCTTCCATTGATACCCATAGTTTTACAGAGGTCAAAGTTTGTTAATAGATTAGAGATTTTCTCAGCGATGTCTTTTACGTCAAAGGGATTTACATAAAAGCCTGTTACTCCATTTTCTACGCTTTCTCTAGAACCTCCAGGTACTAACGCTATGATGCTTTCTTCTAACTGGATTCCAGTTTGGTCATTTTTTAAGTTATTGGAAATATTGGTCCTTTCTCTTTGGTTTATCAATAGAACAATATTTTTTATTGCCGTTATTTACTCTACCTTTAAGTTTTTATATGCTTTTAAGGCATTTCGGTAAGTCAAGAACAGCTTCCTTACTTTCAAGCCTTTTTTTCGCTGCTAACCCTATCATTGGTACAAGATTAGCTTTCGGCCAAGCATGGATACTTGTAGAACTGTCAGGGGTCGTTCTCTTTATATCTTTCTTTGCCTACGAAATTAGAAAGAAAAATTTAATAATCATAAGTGCCCTACTACTGAGCTTATGTACGTTGCCAATAACTTTTTTTGGACACCCTGCATATATGTATTTTTGGGTTTTTCTTTACTTGTTTTTTTTGTTGTTTTTGTAGCTTTCAACCAAGCTCAAGTTTTCAAGTTAATAAAGCTACTTGCCGTAACTTTTGTTTTTTCTTTGTTGTTAAATGCATGGTGGATCGTTCCAACATTTTACGGATATCTTGATGTGAAAGACACTCTCCTCGAGGCTGTGAAAAGTGGTTATAGTCAAAGGACTCTTACTACAATAACTTCTTTTACTTCTTTAGTTAAAAGTTTTTCATTACTTAATTACACCACAGCACCATTGTTACCTCTTTATTCTTCTAATTACTTCATCGTTGTTGCTACGTTGCTCGTCATAAGTTCTATTTTCCTAGCTCTTAGAAAAAAAGATAGATGCAACGCATTTTTTGCAGTTCTTTTTGTAACTTCTGTTTTGTTATCACAAGGTGCTAATAAGCCATTTAGTAACTTGTACATGTTTCTTTATAACTATTTTCCAGGTTTTTTATATTTAGAGATCCTTCTCACTTTCTTTCCTTAGAAATCCTTGGAATTTCAGGGTTAATAGGATGTACTCTAGATGATATCCTAGTTGAAGTTAGAGCTACCAATAAAAGAAAAAAGAAGTTATGTCTTTCTCTTATCTTGTTTTTCATTGTTTTTTGTTGTTAGCGGAAATCTTTCCTATTGTTGCTTCAGGTAACTTAGGAGGTAGATTGAATCCCGTTATAGTTCCAACTTACTACTATGAAGCAATTCGCTGGCTTAACTTAAATGCTTCTGGAACTAGAATTTATATTCCTGGAATACCTGACGCTTTAACTTGGTACAAATGGTCTCCAAACTATGTGCTTCCAAATATTTTATTTTCGGTCAGCAATAACATTTCTGTAACTACTAGTGGTTCAGCTTTAACTGCATTAGATATACCTGACAGTTTAAGATCTTATGTTTTTTCGATCGA
>JAAOZO010000202.1 GCA_011605715.1 Nitrososphaerota archaeon
AGTGAACATTCCTGAAAAACCGAGGTGCTCTAACTGTAGTTCGACTCTTCTTGGCATCATACCAAAGTACGGAAGTAACGTTGAAGAAATAATAAGAAAAAGATTGAGTGGGGCGAAACTCTCCGAAGATGAACTAAAAATACTTTCAGATGTAAGGAGAACTGCTGACATAATTAACTCGTACGGTAGGCGTGGAATAATTGCCCTTTCAGTTTATGGTGTAGGTCCACAAACAGCTTTTAGAATACTTTCAAAGATGCAGTACACTGAAGACGACTTGATGAAAGATCTTTTAGAAGCAAAACTTAAGTACATTCAGACTAAGCTCTACTGGAGCTAGGTTGGTGTAAAAAATACTTAAGCTACTCTTAAGCTTATAGAAATACCCTCTGATGTTGGAACTACTGCCGTTATCCAATTACCCTTTGAAGTTTCTTCTAAGAATTCTCTGATTGTTCCCCACGTGTAGTTTACATTGTGCGCTAAAACAACACCTCCTACCTTAACTTTATCTTTTACTAGGTTGAAGAAGTCGAGATAAAGGTGCTTGTCAATATCTATAAAAACAAAATTAAGGTCTTCAATTTTCTTTACGTTTTCTAATGCATCACCCTTTATTGGGATAACTACGTCTTGAAAATTATGATTTTCAACTAGTTCTCTAAGATAATTAAACCTACGTGGTTCTTCTTCAATCGCATAAATTTTTCCATCGACTTTTGAATTCCTTAGAGCTTTTATCATCCAAACGGTTGAAAACCCGACTCCCGCACCAGCATCTATTGCATAAAGTTTTTTAAAGCTAATTGCCGTCATATAAGCTACTGAGAAGATTACGTAACCATCTTCGTAGTTGATATTTGGAACTCCAAGCTTTCTAGACCTTTCATACGTCTTTCTTATGACTTCATCCCAATTCATTTACATTTTTTGCTTTTCTGTTTTTATTAAATGTTTCTTATTATTTTTTTAGTAAGAAATTTTTATAAGGGTCATTTGACTTCGTATAAAGTAATGAGAGGAAGTAGCTTATTTCTATTGTTTCTTCTCTTAGTTTTTTTGCTAGTGACAAGTTACTTTTTTTATTTAAGTCGCTTCTCGAGTAAGGAAGAACTCATAAGACTAGAAAGTATCACAATCTCTAACAAAAATCCAAAAGTTTATGATATGCTTGACATAAACATAAAGGTTTCTGGAAAAGTAGATGACCCATTCGATGAAAATGAAATAAACATAACTTCTGAGATAACTTTTCCAAACAAAGAAGTTGTTAGACTACCTGCATTTTACTATCAGGATTATAGTAGAAATTTAGTGAACAAGAAAGAAGTATTAACGCCTATTGGAGATCCATTTTGGAAAGTAAGATTTACTCCAATTTTAGAAGGAAATTACTCAGTAAAAGTAAGTCTATACAAAAGCAGAAAACTGTTAAGTTTCTCGTCAATTATTTTTTCTGTTAAAGGATATTCTTCCAATGGTGGGTTTGTTAGAATGGACAAGAGCGGATACCTAAAATTAGAAAATGGTAGTAGTCTTTTCTTAATTGGAGAAAATGTATGTTGGTATTCAAGTAATGGAACCTACGACTACGACAGTTGGTTCGGCAAGATGAATGGCAATGGAGAAAACTATGCGCGGATATGGCTTGCTCCATGGGCTTTCGGGATAGGCTGGAAAGAAAAATTAGGCCACTATAACTTAGAAGAAGCTTGGAAACTTGACTATGTTATGGACTTAGCTAAAGAAAACGGTATTTACGTTATGTTATGCCTTGTAAACCATGGTCAATTAATTTCCCAAGATAACTGGAGAGACAACCCTTATAACTCAAAGAATGGAGGCCCAATATCGTCTCCTGAGCAATTTTTCACCAATACTGAAGCTAAAGAATACTTCAAGAAGTTCCTAAGGTACTTAGTTGCAAGATATACTAGTTACACCAATCTTTTTGCTTGGGAGCTCTTTAATGAAGTTGACTTAACAGACAACTATAATCAAAACAACGTAGCGGAGTGGCATTCTGAAATGGCAAGTTACATTAGAAGCATTGATCCATATAAGCACTTGGTTACAACAAGTTTTTCTTCTTCGTCAGCTGGAGACCTTATTTGGAGACAGTCTAACCTTGACTTCGCTCAGCTTCACACTTACGGCCCAAAAGATCTTTCTGAAGCAATATGCGGCCAAATAAGTTCTATGAAAACATATTATAACTTACCAGTTCTAGTTGGAGAATTTGCTTCAGACTGGAGGTGGTTTGATTCTCCTTACTACTATAAGGATAAAGAAGGAGTAGAAATCCACGAAGGGATTTGGGCTTCAACAATGTGTGGATCCTTTGGTACTGCAATGCTTTGGTGGTGGGACAACTACATTGATCCTTTTAACTTATATTACCATTATAAAGCCTTAAAGGACTTTCTAAACGGCATAAGCTTCTACAACTCCAATTTTTCAAAGCTGAGCTATGAATTTGTTGTTAACGAAAGTCTAAGCAACCCTCTCGGGAACGTTAAGGTTTTTCCAACAGTTGGATGGAGCAAGCCCAAGTTTGATTTCTTCGAGATAAAGCTTTGGGGTGAAGTAACAAACTCAAGCGAAGTTCCAACATTTGTTCAAGGCAAATATCATGAGAATCTAAGAACAGAACCAAAATTTAAAGCAAAATTCTTTAAGGAAGGAAAGTTTGTTGTTCATGTAAACTCTGTAGCAACTGGTGGCGCAACATTGGATATTTACTTAGATGGAGTCAAAATTCTTTCAAAAAGTTTGCCAGACAAGGATGGGAAAAACGATGGCTTTGCCAATGAGTACAACGAAGACTTCTCTATAGATGTTCCTCAGGGAGTTCATGAAATAAAGGTTAGTAACTCTGGTTCTGATTGGTTTACAGTAGATTACTTTGAGCTAGAGAATGTTTTATTGGTCCCTTATAACTTTAAGATATATGGGCTTAACAATGCTACCTTTGCAATTAGTTGGGTAAAAAGTAGAAGTTACAATTGGTTCAACGTAATAAGCAACGCGACTCTTGAAGAAGTTGGAGGCGTAAAAGTTAGACTCTCTAATTTAAATGATGGAAACTATACTCTTGAGCTCTACGATACGTATAAAGGAGAAACTATAAGTGTTTCGGAAGTAAGGGTAGTAGATGGCAAAGTTACTATTGATATTCCAAGGTTTAAAAAAGATTTTGCTCTTAAGCTGTATCCTAAAAAATAGTTGTTCATAAGCTGCATCTATTTGATAGCTCATAGTGGACGCTTATGTAGAGTTTATAGTAACAGAAGTCAGTATTCTTGTGTCTTGAAATTCTTAAAAAGTTCAATGCTACGAACATTAGAAAGAAGCTATTTCATTGTAAGTGGTTACTTTATAGTTATAAAGACTTCGATAATGAAAAGGAACTGTTAACCTAGGACGACCTGCAATACTATCCAGAACTAAAGTTCTAGCTTTCTTGCCGAGCTATTTGTAAAATAATTTACTTTTTATAATAAAGCTAGAAAAAAATACTTCTAAAGGTTTATATAGTTATTAGAATTTAAATTTCTAATATGGAGGATCTCATCCAAAAACACAACCCATGGTGGAAAAACCAGGAGAGAGACTATACTTTAGACAAATGGAAAACGATGAAGATAAAGTGGATTCCGAAGTGGGTAGAAGAAATTAGCCTAGAGCCTTTTTCCTTAAACTTTGTAATAGGATTAAGACAAGTTGGAAAAACAACTGGAATAAAATTACTTATTCAAAGAATTCTTAAGAAAAATAAACCTGAAGGAATTTTTTACTTTAACTGTGACTTCATTCCAGATGTAGAAGTGCTCAAAAGACTTCTCGACGTATACTTATCTTTTAAAAATTCTCAGAACATAGAAGTAAGCTTCATATTCTTAGATGAGATAACTAGTGTTCCAGAATGGTGGAGAGCAATAAAAGGATATATTGATCTAGGACTTTTTAAAAATGATGTAGTAACAGTTACGGGGTCTTCTTCCTTAAAACTTAGGGGAGAAACAGAACTTTTTCCCGGAAGGAGGGGAAAAGGGAAAGATGTATTTGTTTACCCTCTTTCTTTCAGAGAATTCCTAGAAATCCACGAAATTAAAGTTGAAATTAGTGGAAACTTAGAGAAAGATATGAACAACTTACTAAAAATGGAAGATGAAGTAAAAAAGTACTTTGTTGAATACATAAGATTGGGAGGTTTTCCCCTTTCGATAAATGAGGATCCAACTGCGAGTGACCAATTCTTAGCTGGTTTTGAAGGCGACATTTTAAAAGCAGGAAAAAGCTTACAACTCGCAAAGGAAATAGTGTCGAGTATTCTTAATAAAGCTCCTTCGCCCTTATCTTATCTAACTATTGGAAGAGATATAGGGGTTTCTTACAAGACAGTTCAAAGCTATGCAGAGGTTTTAAAGAATTTGTTTGTAATAGATATAGCTTCATATAAAGATGAAAAGAGAATAATATGGAGAAAAGAAAAGAAGTTCTTCTTCCTTGATCCATTTGTTGCAAATACTCTTTCTTTTTGGAGCGGAGAAAAATTTTTAGAAAGTGCACTCTACGAATGGATTGTACAAGCCCACCTTCTGAGAAGGTATAGTTCTGTTTACTACTTTAGGAATTCGTATGAAATAGACTGTATAGCAAATGGACTTAAAGTTGAAGTTAAAGTTGGAAAACCTCATAGAAAGTACCCTGATAACGTTCTAATACTAGATTCAGAGAATCTACCTTTATTTTTAAGTGTAATTGTATAGAACGTAAAAGTATTAAAG
>JAAOZO010000219.1 GCA_011605715.1 Nitrososphaerota archaeon
CACTATCTAGCAGATGTTCCTGTGATAGCGGCTGGAATTGACCCCTGCATGGGTTGTATGGACAGAGTTGTAATCCTAAATGAAAAAGGAAAAGAGAAAATAATGACTGAGGCAGAACTTGTTGACTACGGAATAAAATGGTATGAGAGGAGATAAAAATGGAACTAATAACTGAGGCCCTAAAAAATCTTTTTAAAAAACCATTTACAGAAGAAAAGAATAAAGAAAAGGATTGGTTCATTAGAGGGAGAATAAGTTTAGAAATATCTAAATGTACTGGTTGCTCTCTTTGTGAAAAAGTTTGTCCATCTAAAGCTATAGCCATGGTAGAAGATAGCAGAACAAAACTTAAGAAGTCCCCAGTTATAGATTTTTCTAAGTGCATATTCTGTGGGCTCTGCGTTGATTATTGTCCAACAAAAGCTTTAGCATTTACAAAAAACTGTGCACTCATTAGTTATGAAAAGAAAGATTACGTGAGAGACTAAAAATGAACGAGATTGTTTTTGCTTTAATTGTTTCTTTTCTTAGCTCTCTACTCGTTTTCTTACTTTATCTTATTTCTAAGAGGAAAATAAAGCCAAGGGAAACGCCGCCATTCTTAAGCGGTGAAAGCATTGGAACAGTTGAATCAGAGTACCACATTACTTGGATCTACTATGCCTCGATCTTTGTACTATTTGAGAGCTTCTTTTTACCAATAGTTTTTTCTTCTGAAGCTAAAGATTTAGCTTCAGTTTTAATTTACGCTTTAATATTCTTAATGATTGCAATCTCAATACCAAAGCCAAGAGGCGGTGAAAAATGATAGCAGAGATAATTGAGTTCACATTTTTAGTAATAGTTCTTAGTTTTTTAGTAGAATACATTGAAAGAAAAATTAGAGCAAAAGTGCAGCAGAGAATAGGTCCAAAGTACACTGGTCCATTAGGTATTTTTCAACCATTTGCAGATTTTTTAAAACTAGTTTTCAAGGAAGACGTTACTTCATGTGGTTCTGATTGGGTACTTTCAATTGTCTCAAGTTTGCTTCTTCTAACCTCTAGTATAGCCTTAGCTTTCTTTGTTCCGTTTGGAAGCAACAAACCAATTATTAACTATGAATACGGTTTGTTAATTTCCGTTGCACTAATAACAATCTACAGTCTGTTTATCGGAATGCTTGGTTTTTCTCTTACTGGACCTTATGAAACTGTTGGAGTTGGACGAATGCTGCAACAAGTTGTTTCATATGAAACACCATACGTTATATCTCTCTTAATACCTTCATTGTTTGTTGGAAGTTTAAATTTCTCAAAAATAGTAGAGTACCAAAGGAGCTTTCCATTAATTTTGTTTCTTCCAATTTCCTTTGTTGTTTCTTCAGTAGCAATAATAGCAAAACTTGAAAAAACACCATTCGACGTACCGGAAGCAGAAACTGAAATTGGAGGTGGATGGCTCAGCGAAATCTCAAGTTGGAAACTTGCTTCAATAAAGCTTGCAAGCAACGTTAGTTTCCTTATAAATACTTCGATGATCGTAGATTTATACCTTGGAGGTTCAAACAGCTACTTGTTTCAAAATTATAGTTTAGGGCTACTTTGTTTTACCATAAAGTTGTTGTTTGTTGTTTTTTTGCTAACTCTTATAAGTTCAGTACTAGCGAGATATAAAATAGACCAAGTGGTTTCATTTTTCTGGAAGTATGCCACACCTCTAACTATTTTTCAGTTAATCTTATCGTTTTTACTGAAGATACTATTTTTAGAGGTGATTTAAATCTTGGATTTGATAGAAATTCTTGAGTTTGTATCGGCCATAACTCTGTTAATACTGACAGTTGAATCAAAAGAGTTAAGACGAACAGTACTTTACTTCTCTTTGTTGAATATAGTTATAGCCTCAATATACTTTACGCTAAACTCCGGAATGGTGGGGTTGCTTCTTGTCTTCTTATACAATGGGGCGATCAACATCTTAGTGCTTCTAACAATTTCGCTAAAGAGAACAACTTCCTCTGATGAAAACAAAGTTGTTACATTATTGGTAGTCATAATACTTGGAATTCTTTCGTCGTTTTTGCTCTTAAGCTTCACTTCAAACGTTAGTTCGAGCACCCTAACTATAGGAGAAGTGCTTTGGGATATGAGATACTTAGATGTGCTAATTCAAGGAATAATCGCATTTTCAGTACTAATCGTGCTTATTGGAGTATTGGTGAGGTGGAAATAAAATGTTTCTTTATATAGTACTTAGTTTACTTTTTCTATTTTTCGGAGCATACAGCGTAGTTGTAAAAAGAAACTTCCTTAAAATTTTAATTGGCGTTGAGCTCATGTTGTCAGGAGCAAACCTCGCATTTGTTACTTTTTCTTCAGGTAGTACCGTTGCACAAACATTTGTGATCACCTCTTTATTAATCGGTACGATATTCTCAGCAGCTGGAGTTGCATTAGCTATATCAATCTATCGGCAGTGTAAAACTTTAGATGTGGAGGTGTGCAAACAGGAAAATGATTAGTGCCTTGCTCTCAGCTGTTGTATTCTTACCGATGTTTGGGAGCTTTACTTTAAATTTAGTTGGTAAAAGAAAAAACTTTACAGTTGACGCTATACTTCCAGTAGTTTCTTTATTGTTGCTTGTAGTTGTTGCTATTAATTTTTACAACTACGATCTACCCTTTCTTGAAAGAAGAGTATTTTCAATTAGCATTTTTGAGGTTGGATATTTGCTAGACTACTTCTCTTTATCAATCTCATCTATAGTACTCATTATTAGTTCAGTTGTAGCATTTTACAGCTTAAGTTACTTTAAAGATGATGATAAACAGCATAGATTTTGGTTTTGGTTTAACATATTCATCAGCTCAATGCTGTTATTAGTTTTTTCGAACAATCTCTTATCAACTTTTATTGGCTGGGAGGCAATTGGAATATGTAGTTGGGCTTTAATTTCATATTATTATGATTCAACAAAAAGTTCTTCAAGTAAATTTTTTTCTACTCTAGGAGAGCAATCAGTTTACTCGGGCTTAAAAGCTTTGCTCTATACTTCAGTTTCAGATGTATTCCTTCTTGCATTTATTGGCATCATATATTTACTAACGTACAGAAATGGAAGTCCAACATTAGAGTATACTCACTTACGTCAAGCATTGAACTTAACACATGAAGATTCTATTACTACTGCTATACTTGCTCTTTTTTTGATCTTAGGAATAGTTGGTAAGGCTGCACAACTTCCATTGTCTAGCTGGTTACCTGATGCCATGGTAGCACCAACTCCTGTTAGTGCGCTTCTTCATTCTGCAACTGTTGTAAAAGCGCCACTAGTGCTAATTGGAAGACTTCTCATATCTGACCCATTTTTAGTAAGCAACTCACCTTTTCAGCTTTTGGCTACAGTAATCACCTTACCCACAATTGCAATAGCTTCTATAAGTGCAATTGTTGAAAATGATATTAAGAGACTACTGGCTTACTCTACAATCAACCAAATAGGACTTATTTTAGTTAGTTTTTCTCTATCTCCAAGTTTATCTTCTACTTGGGCCTCTGCGTTCCAGTTTTTGTCGCACGCGGTCTTAAAGGCCACTCTATTCTTAGTTGCTGGCGTTGTAATTCATGCTTACAATACCAACAATATAAATGAGATAAAGATAGGTATAAAAGAGAATTCAATCCTATTTCTTTCTGCTCTTATGGCTGTTTTTTCTTTAGTTGGTTTCCCACCTTTTTCTGGATTTCTAAGTAAAGAATTAATGCTTCATTCTATAAAAAGCTACAGCGTAGTAATTTATGTTGTTCTTTTACTGCTATCTCTCTTAACTCCTGTTTATTCTTTTAAGTTTCTAACTATTTTTTCATTAAGAAAAGGCGTGAAGAAAGAAGAATCAAAAGAAGTCAGAAATATGTCTCTCTTTACATTTATTCTTTCTTCATTTACATTACTCTTAAACTTCTTATTTTTGTTTTTAATGGCTAAGCTAAACTTAAATATGGAGCTCAGCACGTTGTTTTCTTTAAATAGTCTAGTAATTTTAGCGCTATTTATTGTAGTTTCTTTGTTTTCAACGATTTTATTCATGACAAGACTTGGTTTACTAAACTCAGTTTTCTCAATGCTTAGAAAACTAATGTTGTACGAAAGAATAAGCATTTACTCTTACTATAAGCATTTTTCTATAACGTGCAAGAAGTTCAGTAGAATAGAGAAGTTTTCAACAAGTCTCTATGTGCTTCTTGTTTTGATTGGTTTCTTAATATATCTTTCAATAATGCTGGTGATTGTTATAAGATGATAAGTAGCGCACTAATGATTTTATTTTTCCTTTTATCTCCAGCTACGGGAGGAGTTGTAGTCTATTTTGTTTCAAGGTTTTTTGGAGAAAAACAATCTATAATAAAACTATTGAGCTTTTTATCGTCCTTACCTCCACTTGTACTCGCTTTTTACTTAATTTATGCTAAAATAAGTAACATTTACTACGGAGAC